>CAZXVB010000043.1:0-13050 GCA_964643875.1 uncultured Anaerolineales bacterium
AGAGGAGCGGTCTACGAAACCGAATGTTGTGGGTTCAAGTCCCGCCGGGCGCGCCTTTTTCTTTCCCCTCCTTCTCTTCATCTCCCCACCTCTTATGGTTGCCCGTCTCGTTCATCCCCAGGTAGGAAAGCACCAACCGACGCCGAGAAAAATGTCCTCCCGTGATCAGTTCGATCGCCATCGTCCGGCCCAACAGGGCGCGAGCGATCTCTCCCACACACCGCCCTTCACGATGCATAGCCAACACTTGCTCCCCCAATCTTTCCAAATAGTCAATCTTCTCTGTCAACGCCTCGGCCGGGTTGAAGCGAACACGAGCACTGCCGGGGAAAATGATGTCCGCCGGTAGGGCTGCGACTCGTTTCAAGGAGGCGATGATTGCCCAGATGTCATATCCAACCCGCAATGCGCGATCCCGTCCTCCGACGAACAGGTCGCCGGTGAAAAGCCACCTTCGAGTCAGCTCATACAAACAAAGATGGTCCGGGCTGTGCCCAGGGGTATATACCACCTGGAGATGGTAGCTTGGTGTTTCGATGACCTCACCATCGGAGAGCGGATAGCCACGGGACGGCTCAGGCCAGCCCCACATCACCCGCCGGTAGAGATGGAGCGGTTGCCGTCGGCGAGGGTCGGCCAACACGGGCAGGGCCAAGGGGTGCGCCAGGATCTGCAACCCTTCTCGGTCGCGCTGCAAGCAACCGTTGGCCCCAATGTGATCCTCGTGCGTGTGGGTGTTGACGATATGGCTCAGAGGGACATCTGCAAGTGCCAACATCAACTCCGACGCACTGTGGGCGCAACCGGTATCAATCAACACGCCTTTCTCCCCATCGGGCAACAGGTAAGCTGTGGTCCAGTACCGTCCTCGCCCCCAGAACGTGCGGGCCAGATCGAAGCGTATCACATCACCGTTAACATATGGCGTCACCTTGAGCATCGGTGGTGAGTGTAACACAAATCTAGTCGGAGAGCAAACGAGGGAGCGACAAAGTGGACACTTGAGCAGTTACAGGCTATAATTTAGGAGAATACATTCTTTTGAGGAGGGATACCTTGACCATCAAATTTGGCACCGACGGCTGGCGGGCCGTCATTTCTGATACATTTACGTTTGCGAACCTGCGATTGGTTGCTCAGGCTATCGCCGATTATGTGATTGAAGAGGCCGATAACGGTCGGCCGGAAGTCGTGGTGGGTTTCGATACTCGTTTCCTTTCTGACCGCTATGCGGCGGAGGTGGCCCGTGTGTTGGCCGGCAACGGTATCGTCGCCTGGTTGACACGGGCCGATACCCCGACACCGGCTATTTCGTACGCTGTAGTCCACAAACAGGCGGCGGCTGGGGTGATGATCACAGCCAGCCACAACCCCCCCCGCTACAATGGCGTCAAGTTAAAGGCCGCTTTCGGAGGAGCTGCTCTGCCTTACCAGGCCGAACAGGTAGAAGCGCACCTGTTGCGCAATCAGGAAATGGCGCGGGGACCAAACGTGATGGACTACCAGGTTGCACTGGAGCAAGACCTGATCCGGCGTTTCGACCCCGCCTGGGCGTATTACGAGCACTTGAGCAAATTGATCGATCTGGACATCATTTCCGACGGCGAGTTGCGTGTGGTCACCGATGCGATGTACGGATCGGGGCGCAAATGCATCGCCGACATGTTGGCCCGGACACGCTGTCGAGTCCATCAGATCCGAGGAGAGATGAATCCTGGCTTCGGCGGCATCCACCCAGAACCAATTGCCCACTATCTGAGTGCCCTGGGGGCGGCGATTCAATCCTACCACGCCGACCTCGGCCTGGCCACCGATGGGGACGGCGACCGGATCGGCGCGATGGACGCCAATGGCAACTTCGTGGACCCCCACCACATCTTTGCTCTGGCGCTGCGCTACCTGGTCGAGCAACGCGGCTGGAGCGGTACAGTCGTCAAGAGTGTGTCCACCACCCGGATGGTGGATCGGCTGGCTGCTCGCTATGGCCTCCCCCTGGTGGAAACCCCGGTCGGTTTCAATCACATTGCTGACTATATGTTGAACGACGACGTGTTGATCGGCGGAGAGGAATCCGGCGGCATCAGCATCAAGGGGCACATTCCAGAGGGGGATGGTGTGCTGATGGGGTTGCTGCTGTTGGAGATCGTCTCGGCGGCACATATGCCGTTGCACGAGTTGATCGCCGATCTACAGGCGGAAGTCGGGCCGGTCTGTTACGCCCGGCGAGACATTCCCCTCCGGCGTCCGGTGGCCAAGAAAGAGATGGTCGCCCGTTTAGTAAAGAATGCTCCCAGCTCCCTGGCCGACCAGGCAGTGCAAGAGGTACAAACCATAGACGGGGTTAAATACCTGCTGGCCGATGATTCCTGGCTGTTGATCCGCCCATCGGGAACCGAGCCGGTCCTGCGGGTCTACGCCGAAGCTCCCAGCTCGGAATCGGTCTCCGCACTGCTGATGTATGGGGAACAGGTAGCCGGCTGAGTTGGGAGGAACATATGCGACCATTTCTGCTGGCCATTGAGGGTGTCATCGGGGTAGGAAAGACTACCCTGGCCCGTCTGTTGCAACCGCGCCTGGGAACCGGTCTGTTGCTGGAGGCGTTCGAAGAGAACCCATTCCTCTCCGACTTCTACGCCGACCGAGAACGGTACGCCTTTCAGACTCAGATGTTCTTCCTGCTCAGCCGCTACCGCCAACAACAGATGGCTCCCCGCCTGTTGGAACAAGGCCCACTGATTGCAGATTATACGTTTGGTAAAGATCGCTTGTTTGCACAAATGACCCTGTCGGGGGACGAACTGGACATCTACCAACAGTTGTACCGCGTGCTGGCCGACCGGACACCGCTCCCGGATTTGGTGGTCTATCTGCGGGCGGATACCGACCTGTTGATGTGGCGCATCGCCACCCGAGACCGGATCTACGAACGAGATATGGAACGCACGTATATCGAGAACCTGCGACAAGCGTACGAACGTCATTTTGCTGACTATACCCTGACGCCGTTGCTGGTGATCGAGGCCAACGATCTGGACTACGTGCAGAACCCGACCGACTTAGATTGGATCGAGGGACAGATTCGGTCCGCGCTGGGGATTGGGGCATATCAACGCCCATTGCCGAAGATCGCATCGGCGACAATAACATCCCGCCCTGGCATCTCCACCTGGGCCGAGAACGGCGATAGTGGGAACACGCTGCAAGCGCTTCTATCTTCCTTCCTACACGCCAATGAGGCCCTGGCACGGTTGGGGATCGCCTTGGCCCAATCGGCCCAACCTGGCGATAGACAGGTGGTAGAGAGGGAAACGGCCTCCAGCGCCATTTCGGATGCTATGGACCATCTGAAGCGCCTGGCGGCGATGATAGAACTTCCCGGTGCAACTGCACATCAACATCCAACGACAGAATGAGTCGGATGATGACGGATATGGAATAAAGTATGGACTCGGCAAGTGTTATCTCCCCTCTCTCGATCATGCCGTTGGTGATCGCCGGTATCACATTGTATGTAGGAGCTACTCATCTCTACCTTTTTTCCCGTCTCCGTCAACAGAGAGAGCATCTGACCTTTGCTCTCACATGCTGGTGTATGACAGTGCTCAGTATCGCCACGGCCGGTATGTACGCTACAAGGCCGGAAATGGTCGCCCCCGCATGGCAACGCGCACGCGCGGCTGCGCTTTCATTGGTGACCGCTGCGTTTGTGTTGTTTTTGATGGACTACATGCGCAAGAAGCCGCGCGCCGAGGTTGCGGCCCCCTCGGATTTGTACAACCGCAAGATCGTGTGGGCATTTTCGATCTTCCATATCGTAGCGGCTGTGGTGCAAGTATGCGACCGCAGTTCTCTCACATGGCAGGTTGGAACGGTGATCACCCGTCGGGCACGAGTGCCTATTTGGGGTGTTTTGACTTACCCCGCGGCGATCGCCGGCCCCTGGACGTACCTGCAAGTTGGAGGGGCATTGATCGCTTTGCTGTATGGATTTTTCATCAGTGTGCGCTTCTACCAGCAGGGGAATCGGCAGCGGGGAAAGCCGTTGTTGGCTGCCCTGGTGCTAGTGTTGTTCAGTACCATCCACGACATCGCTGTGTTTTACGGTTGGTGGCCCTCCGTCTATCGGCTGGAATATGCCTACCTGGCGATGGTACTGCTGATGACATACTCTCTGTCATCCACGGTCGTGAAGGCTGCCGAGGTACAAGAGGCGCTGTGGGAAAAGGAACGCCAATCGCAGGTACTCTCGGAATCACTTCGGCGGTCGGAAACGCTGCTGCGCCTGTTGATGAAGAACCTGCCTCAAAGTGTGTTCAGTAAGGATTTGGAGGGACGATTTACATTCGCCAACCGACAATACTGCACTGTAGAGGGCCGTTCGTTAGAGGAGATCATCGGGAAAACGGACTTCGATCTACACCCGCCCGACCTGGCCCAAAAGTACCGAGAGGATGACCGGTACGTGGTCGAGACCGGCCAGACGTTGGAGCTTGTGGAAATCCATCGGCCGCTTGAAGGAGAGCCTCGTTATGTCCAGGTCGTCAAAACTCCCATGTACGACGCCAACGGCGCATTGACCGGTATCCTGGGCATCTTTTGGGACATTACCGAACAAAGGAAGGCCTACGCAGAAATCGAGCAACTGGTTGCGGCCCGCACCGAGGCTCTTGAGCAAGAGATTGCGGAACGGAAGCGCATCGAGGAGATATTGCGCCGCAGTAAGGCAGCCCTGCAACGCGCGTATGCCGAGGTGGAGCTCCAGGTCGAGGCTCAGACGGCCGAGTTGCGGAAGGAAATCGAAGAACGTCGCCAGATCGAGGAAGAGTTGCGTCGCTCCGAAGCCCGTTACCGCACTCTGGTGACCCAGGCTCCGATTGGAATATTGACTTGCGATTGCGATGGTCGCGTCCTGCATTTCAACCCGGTGATGTTGAAAATCATCGGATTGGATAACGGGGATGCTTTCCGGCAATACAACTTGTTGACTCACCCCATCGCCGTGGAGACCGGCTTTGCGGCCGACCTGCGCCGTAGTTTGACGGAACGGGTTGCAATACAGGCAGAATACCATCACCAGGTTAAGTCAGAGAGATCAGGATGGGATGATCGCGTCACCCAGGCCCACATCACACCCCTGCGGAGCGATAGTGGCCATATGAACGGCGCCTTGATCCTGGCCGAGGATGTGACCGAGAAGCGCCAATTAGGAGAACAACTGGCGCAATCCGCCAAGTTGGCGTCCATCGGCGAACTGGCGGCCGGCGTGGCCCATGAGATCAATAATCCGATCAACGGGATCATCAACTATGCTCAGGTGTTATTGAACGAGGCTCACTCTCAATCCTCATCTACGCCGTCTACGGACAGAGAAACACGCTTTTTGGAAGGTATTCTGCGGGAAGGGAATCGGGTGGCAAATATCGTGCACGATCTCCTGACATTCGCCCGAGTGGAGACCGAAGAACATAGCCCGGCTATGGTGCCGGACATTTTACGGGACGCATTGGCCTTAACCGACCGACGGTTGCAAAAGGATGGCATCCAATTACGCATCGAGATCGCGCCCAACCTACCTCCGGTCCGCTGCCGCAGTCAGCGCATTCAACAAGTTTTTCTGAATCTGATCTTCAATGCTCGTGACGCCCTCAATACCCGCTATCCTCCCACGGCGGGTGGGTGGACGCCGGACGAGAAACAACTGAGTATCCGGGTGGAACAGGTGGAACGGGACGGTGCTCCATACATTCGGACCACATTCCACGACCGAGGGATAGGGATTCCCAAGGAACATCTGCCCCGGCTCTTTACTCCCTTCTTCACCACCAAGCGCCCCGGTGAAGGAACTGGGCTGGGATTATCGGTCAGTTATGGTATCATTAGAGACCATGGGGGCGAGATTGAGGTCGAAAGCGTCGTTGATTCCCACACAATCCTTCGGGTGGATCTCCCTGTGGATGTCGAACACACGTAAAGAGATGGGATATGCATGTTTTGATTGTTGACGATGAACCAAGTATTCGCGAGACATTCCAGATATTTCTGAAAGACGAAGGATATCAAGTCAGCACAGCGACCGACTTCTTCGAGGCGGAGCCGATCCTGCGCCGGTCCCTCTTCCCCCGGATTGAACAAATGGAAGAAGGGCCAGGGCAACCAGTGGACATCGTCGTGGCGGACATCATTTTGCCGCGAGTCAACGGCCTGGCTCTGTTAGAACGGGTGCGCGAAATCGACGAGGACATCCCGGTGGTAATCATCACCGGTGAGCCAGACGTAAAGACGGCGGCGGAGGCGCTCCGACTGGGGGCATATGATTACGTGACCAAGCCGGTTACTCAGCAGGTGCTGATCCAGGTAGTCAATCGGGCTGCTGACCGTAGACGCCTGGCGATGGAGAAACGTCGGTTGGAAGCCGAGAACTTGGCTTATCAGGTACACCTGGAGGAGATGGTGGCCGAACGAACAGCAGAACTGGAACAACGCAATCGGGAACTGGGCACATTGGTCGAGATCGGACAGGATATTTCCGCCAGTCTGGAATTGAACACCGTCCTCGAACGATTGACCTACCGCGCCGCCCAGGTCTGCGGGGCAGACCAATGCTCCGTTTTCCTCATTGACCAGGAACGGGGACGAATTGTCCCGCTTATGTCCCAATTGCGCGATGTGCGCAAATCGGAATCTATGTGGTCGTTGCTCAAGGAGCCCGGCTATGTGGTCTCTATCGAAGATATGCCGGGGGCCCAACGCATCATTCAGGAGCGACAACCACTGTACATTCCCGATGTCAAGACCTCCTCACTGCCTTCCTATCTGGTTGAGCCGTCCGGGATAAAGAGCCTGTTGATTGTTCCGTTGATCAGTCAAGACCGGGTGATTGGTGCGATGGCGCTGGGTCATACCGAACCGGAGCACACGTTTTCACCGATTCAGGTCAATCTGGCGATGGCAATCGCTACCCAGGCCGCGATAGACATCGAGAATGCTCGGCTCTTCGAACAAGTTCACAAACAAGTAGCTCAACTCACCGTGGTCAGCCATGTGGCCCGCCAAATTACTTCTATCCTGGATCAGGATCGCCTGCTGCCGGCAATTACCCAGGCGATCCAAGAGGGATTCGACTATTACAGCGTATTGCTATTTCTCACCGATCCCGCTGCCGGTGTGCTCAGATTGGTGGGGATTGCCGGCGGATTTAAGTCGCTGCTTCCCCAGGGTGACACCCAGTCAATAAATGTGGGGTTGATTGGGGAGGCCGGAAAAACCGGTCAGTCCTTGCTGGTCAACGACGTGGAACAGGACCCCCGTTATGTTCCGGGTGTCCCGGGGATACCTACTCGATCCGAGTTATGTGTGCCTCTCAAACTAGCCAATCGGGTGATTGGTGTACTCGATGTTCAAGAGACCCAGGTAGATGCCTTTGACGAGACAGATGTGTTGGCTCTAGAAACGTTGGCCGATCAGATCGCCGTAGCCATCGAAAACGCCCGCCTTTACGAAAATTCCCTGCGACATGCGGAAGAGTTGGCGCTGATCCACAATGTGGATGTAGCCATCACCTCGATCCTGGACCTGGATGAGGTCTTGCAGATCATTTATGAACAAATCAATGCTGTTATGCCACTCGTCTCGTTCTACATCGGCTTGTACGATGAGAAGCGCAACATATTACACGTCCCCATTACAGTGGAAAATGGGCAGCGGATGCCACCTTTAGAAATCACTTTGGATGAAAGTTCCGGGTTGAGTGGCTGGGTAATCCGGACCGGACAACCGTTGTGGGTGGACGATATGGAAGTGGAGCAAGATACGTTGCCCGTGCGTTCCATAGACTATGGCGCTCCTATGCGGGCGTTGATGACTCTTCCACTGATCACCAAAGGGCGGGTGATCGGAGTCATATCGGCGCAGTCAGACCGTCCGCACGCTTTCGACGAAGAACATCGGCAGCTGTTTGCCGGTATTGCCACCCAGGTGGCCATTGCGGTGGAGAATGCCCGCCTGTATCAGGACATGGCCCAACGAACCCGAACTCTGCGCCTGTTGGCAGATGCTTCGGCCGGGATGATGGGATCATTGGAGCCTCAAGAAATCACCGACCACTTACTCACAGCGCTGAGCCAGCGTTTCGTGGCTGCCAACTCCATCTCCGTGTTCGAGCGGGGTCTCTCCAACAACCATGCGAATAACTATGTGAATGACTATGTAATCGTATCGGCCGAATGGTCGCCGGGGGACCAATCGGTATTTCTCCCGGTAGGCACTCGGGTGAAGCTTTCCCGGCAACCGTGGATGCGGCAGTTATTCCTGACCCGCCAGTGGGTGTACGTGCCAGATATGGAGCAAAGTGCATGGTGGAACATAGCCACTGAAGACGAGCGGCAGTTGGTGCGTGAACGGGGGATCACAGCCGTGCTTTCCCTGCCCCTGATTAGCCAGGAGCAAGTCATTGGTGCTGTCTCGATTCGCCTGGGGACACCATTACCCGAGCCGATTGATGAGTTGGTGGACTGGGCACAGACACTGGTCAATCAGGCGACATCAGCATTGGTCGCCGCCCGCCTCTATCGCCAACTCGAAACCCAGAAAGACACCCTGGCCCAGGCGTATCGAGAACTCCAGGAAACTAATCGCCTGCGGACAGAGTTGGTACAGAACGTAGGACATGAATTGCGCACTCCATTGGCGCTGATCAAGGGGTATGCGGAACTGGTATGCCATGAGACCCTGGGACCATTGAACGAGGCCCAACGCAATGCGATGGAGATCGTCATGGCGCGCACAGCAACCTTGGAACATCTAATTTACAATCTGACGATGTTACAACGAGTCCCTCGTGAAGCCCTGGCGATGGAACCCATATGCCTTAACGAGATCCTCCAGCGGGTATGTAACGAGTTCCGACTACGGGCAGATCGAAATGATCTCCGCTTTCGAATGGACCTCTCGGATGACATGCCATCTATTAAAGGGGACCAACAGCGGTTGGAGTTGGTGTTTAGCCATTTGCTGGATAACGCCGTCAAATTTAGCCCCAATGGAGGTACTATTACCATCCGAGGATGGTGGGACGAGGACCACGTTTACGTTTCTATCCAGGATCAAGGGGTAGGCATTCCCTCGGAACATCTGGATCGCATCTTCGAGCGCTTCTACCAAGTGGATGGCAGCGCCAGCCGTCAGTTTAGTGGCATGGGCGTTGGCCTGGCATTGGTATGGGAGATTGTCGAGGCCCATAGTGGATCGGTGGATGTCGAAAGTCATCCAGGTGCAGGGAGTACTTTCACGGTGACGTTCCCTCGTCCCCGATAAGGGAAAACCTATGAAACGTTTTGTTGCAATTGCCGGAAACATCGGCGTGGGAAAATCAACCCTTGCCAAGCTGTTGAGTCAGCGACTGGGTTGGGATCCGTTCTTAGAAGCGGTGGACGACAACCCGTACCTGGCCGATTTCTATGCCGATATGCGTCGCTGGAGCTTCCACTCGCAAATCTATTTCTTGTCTCGTCGCCTGCGTCACCACTGGCAACTCATTCAACGGACCAACTCGGTGATTCAAGACCGTACCGTGTATGAGGATGCCGAGATCTTCGCCCGCAATCTCTACCGTCAAGGACTGATGGATGAGCGGGATTACTACAGTTATTGGGAACTGTATCAGGTCGTAACGACGGTGTTGCCTCCTCCCGACCTGGTCGTCTACCTGCGGGCTTCTGTTCCCACCCTTCAAACGCGCATTTCTCAGCGAGGACGAGAATATGAGAGGAACATCCCGGAGGATTATCTGCACCGCTTGAACAATCTATACGAGGAATGGGTAGAAAGATTCACCTTGTGCCCCGTGTTGACGGTTCCCTCCGATGATCTGGACTTTGTGCTCCATTCGGACCATCTGGCACTCATCTCAAACAAAGTGGTGGAAAAGTTACAAGGGCGGGAGGAGGTTGTATTTGTATGACCGACGAACAAATGATGATGAAATCAGACAACACTCCTTTCACAAACGAATCCTTGGTTAACTCACCGACAACTGACAACGAATTCCTTCATGCGCAAATAAATGCTCTCAAGAAACAAGTACGTGAACTGAGCTTCCTGCACGAGACCAGTCGTCTGTTGACCTCTACACTCGATGTGGATAGTGTGTTGCAGGCCATTATGAACCAGGTGCGCGATTATTTCCTGGTCGAAGCCGCCTCGGTGGCGCTGCTCGATGAAAGAAGCGAGACATTGATTTTTCGGGTCGCAGTAGGCAAGGCATCCCAGGAGGTAATCGGATTGCGACTACTCCCTGGTCAGGGGGTAGCCGGATGGGTAGCGCAGACCGGCAGAGCCATCATTGTACCCACAGCCCACGAAGACGAGCGCTTCTATTCCGTCATTGACGATCAAACCGATTTCTACACACATACAATGTTGGCCGTACCGATCCAGATCGAGGGGCGGACCATCGGCGTGATCGAAGCGATCAATCCAGCCTCCGGTGAATTCGACCCCACCGCTCAGCGGCTGGTGACTGCCGTGGCCGATCTGGCAGCCGTCGCGATCCGCAATGCCGCCCTGTATGAACGGGTACGTCAGACAGAACGTCAGTACGAAAGTCTGTTCAACGAAAGCGCCGATCCCATCATCGTGTTGGACCTGGAAGGGCGGATTATCAATTTGAACCGCCAGGCCATTCAACTCCTGAACCGTCCACGAATGGAACTGATTGGCAACGACATTTACACTGTGATGGGATTGGATCTGGAGGTCGGTCAGCAGATCATTGAGCAAGCCCAACCTGGCTGCCGGTTTCGAGCAAAGTTGCACTGGACCCCACCCGGCGAGGTAGAATCCCATACCATAGAGATGTACGCGACCCGAATTAACTATGGGGGGCGAGAAGCCATTCAGTGGGTGGGACGCGATATCACTGAGCGGATTGCCCTGGAACAGATGCGGGAGGATCTGACACATATGATCATCCACGACCTGCGCAACCCACTGGGCAGTATCACCAGCGGACTGCAATTGATCCGCACAGCGTTGGCCGAGAATGACGACACTTTGCCATTGCCCAAATTGGTGGATATCGCTATCCGCAGCAGTCAAAAGCTCTACCGATTAATTGATTCGTTACTCGATGTCGGTCGGTTGGAAACAGGGGAAGCAGGGTTGATCTGGCGGCCGATAGACCCCGCTCGATTGGTCCGGGAAGCAGTTGAACAGATTCAACCGATGATAATCAGCCATAGACAGCGCTTAACGGTGAACATGCCATCAAACCTACCGCCGGTCGAAGCCGACGAAGATATGATCCTGCGTGTGTTGACCAATCTGCTGGACAATGCGATCAAGTTCAACTCCTCCGATGGGCAGATCACACTGGATGTGAGCTTGCAGGAAACAGGCCGACCGGACGAAGATCAACCCCAACAGGCGCCTGCCGCGGAGCTGCTCTTTTCGGTAAGCGACACCGGCCCGGGGATTCCATCTGAGTTTCAACAACGGATCTTCGAGCGCTTCGCCCGGCTGGAGACAACTGCCGGCGTTAAAGGGAGTGGCTTAGGGCTGACATTCTGCAAGTTGGCGGTGGAGGCTCACAAAGGGCGTATCTGGATCGAAAGCGAAGTTGGAAAAGGCTCAACCTTTCATTTCACTCTTCCATTGAAGCATGATGAATCGCGCACTACAAGCATAGATTCGTAGTGGGCGATCTGTCGTCGGAGACAATAGCGTGTTGTCACAATGGTCACAAGGAAACAACGATGACTGAGAGATTGTACTACACAGACGCCTATCTGAATACATTCATAGCCCAAGTCGTTGAACGCCTGGACTGGGAAGGTCAACCGGCCGTGATATTGGATCGGACGGCTTTCTATCCCACCAGTGGGGGGCAGCCGGCCGATCACGGCACACTGGACGGTATTCCTGTGGTAGATGTGCTCGTGCGGGAAACAGACGCCGCAATGATTCATATCTTGTCCCGCCCCTTGCCGGATGACCAGAATGAAGTTCACGGAGAGATAGATTGGCAACGACGCTTCGACCACATGCAACAACACACCGGCCAACACATCCTTTCAGCGGCCTTCGAGCAAATGCTCCAGGCCGATACGGTTGGGTTTCACCTGGGGGCAGACGTATCAACCATAGACTTGAACGTGGCACGTCTGGCTCCCGAAGCAATCTGGCCGGTTGAGGAGGCAGCCAACCAGGTAGTGTGGGAGAACCGCCCGGTAACTGTGCGTATCATCCCTCAGGAGATGCTGCCGGCGGTGGTTGAGGAGACGGGGATGTCGTTGCGCCGTCCGCCTGCGGTGAGTGGGCCGGTCCGCCTGGTGACGGTCGCCGATTTCGACATCAATCCCTGCGGCGGAACCCACGTGGCGCACAGCGGCGAGATCGGCATCATCAAAATCGTGCGTCTCGATTACCGAGGAGATACAACGCGGGTCGAGTTCCTGTGTGGCCACCGGGCGTTACGGGATTATCGCGCAAAAAATGACATCATTCATCACCTGTCGGGTATGCTGACGGTGGGTTATTGGGAACTGACACAGGCCATCGAGCGACTCCAGGCCGAGAGTAAACACTGGCGTCATAAAGCCCGTCAGTTGCGCCGCAAACTGTTGCCATTGGAGGCCGAAGAGCTGGCCCAAGGCGCTCAACACATTGGCGCCTATCGGGTCATCCGGCGCGTGTGGGAAGCGTCGGAGGACATATCGCCGGAGGATATGCGTGGCATTGCCAGGTCGCTGGCGCAGCACCACGATCTGGTAGCCTTGTTGGCTACCGTGTCAGACGAACGTATCCATTTCTGCTTTACGTGTGCCGAGGGAGCGGAAGTAGACATGGTTGCCATCTTACGGAATGTGATTGCCCCATTGGGGGGGCGGGGAGGCGGGCGATCTCACCTGGCCCAGGGGAGCGCCCCGGTGACCGATGTCTCCCGTGTACGCCAGGCTCTAGCTGACTTCACATTTCGTAGGTAGGAAGTAACTGCTCAGGCTACTTCTGTTAGCGATTGAAATCGCCTCTAGAGGGCTTGCAGCCGCGCGTCCA
>CAZXVB010000044.1:0-13042 GCA_964643875.1 uncultured Anaerolineales bacterium
ACGGATTCTACAGGAGGAAAACAACATGACGATTTGTCGAGTTCGGTTTTTGCCCTTTGATCGGCAGGTCGAAGTCCCCGCTGGCACATTGCTTGGCGATGCGGCTCATCAGGCCGGGGTCGAAATCCAGATGCCGTGCGGAGGACAGGGACGGTGCGGCCGGTGTGCAGTCATCATCGAAGAGGGAGCTGTGCGACGCCGCTCGACACAACGCCTTTCACCCGATGATGTAGCCGCCGGTTATGCGCTGGCTTGCCAGACAGCCGTCGAGGGGGATGTCGTTGTCCGGGTGCCGCCGCAGGAGAAGATCGAGCGACGGTTGAAAGAGGGGAAGCGGGTCGCCAAAGTCGAATTGCCCTTCCCCTACGCTGTGTACGATCAACCAATTCGTAAATACGTCGTTACCCTGGATGCGCCCACTTTACATGACCAGACTGATGATTGGTCCCGCCTGCAGCGTGAATTGGCTCGCCGGTACGATTTGCGCGACATCCAGGCTTCTATGGCGGTGTTGCGTAAATTGGGGACGGCCCTCCGACAGGGCGAATGGACGGTCACAGCAGTTGTCGAACTGGACGCCTGGGATCGCCCACAAGGCCCGCCGCGCCTGTTGGACGTCGTGCCTGGCGAACATCTGGAATCACTCTGGGCGGCGGCGATTGACATCGGCACGACCAGTAATCACGTCTGGTTAGTGGACCTCATCAGCGGGGAAGTGATGAGCCAACAGGCCGATTACAACGGGCAGATCGCGCGAGGGGAGGACGTGATCTCACGGATTGTCTATGCTTCCAAGGGGAATGGGTTGCAGGAGTTGCAACAACTGGTGGTGGAGACACTCAACCGCTTGCTGACACGGGCCGCTCAGGCTCAAGGCATCTCCACCGACGAGATCTACAAGGTCGTCGTGGCCGGTAACAGCACGATGATCCACCTCTTCGCTGCCATTCCTCCGGAATCCATTCGCTTAATGCCCTTCATCACCGTCGTCAATCAGATGCCCACGTTCCGAGCCGGGGAGTTGGGCGCACCGCTGATGGTCAACCCGGAAGCGACGGTGGACTGCCTGCCAAACGTGGCTTCCTATGTGGGGGCCGACATCACCGCCGGTGTGGTCAGTTCAGGGATGTGCAACACTCAGGCCCTGACGCTTTTTGTGGACATTGGCACGAATGGGGAGATTGTCTTGGGTGACTGTACTTGGTTGATCTCCTGTGCCTGTTCGGCCGGCCCGGCCTTCGAGGGGGCCGGTGTGGTGCATGGGATGCGCGCGACGGCCGGGGCTATCGAGGAAGTGTGGATCAATCCACAGGACTACGAGGCACACTATCGAGTCGTCGCTCCTCCGGATCACGATGGCTCTGGAAACGGGGAAGTCAAGCCGCGCGGTATCTGTGGCTCCGGATTGATCTCGCTCATCGCAGAGATGTTCATCACCGGCTTGGTGGACAAGAGCGGGAACATCAATCTGACTTTGCCGACCTCCCGGGTGCGCAAAGGAGAGCACGGGGCCGAATACGTGGTGGCTTGGGCCGACGAGACGGCTATCGGCACGGATATCGTCATCACGGCGGTGGATATAGATAACTTGATGCGCGCCAAAGCCGCCATCTATGCCGGGTTCTCCGTGTTGGCCCGCAGCGTGGGCCTGACGATGGCCGATATTGACCAAGTGCTTATCGGTGGGGCCTTCGGTCAGTACATCAACGTCGAAAAGGCGATCCAGATTGGTCTGTTGCCCGACAAACCGTTCGAGGCCTTCCAATTCCTGGGAAACACGTCGGTGCGCGGCGCTTACATGGCGCTTCTCTCCCGGGAGATGCGTCAGCGGGTGACCGAAATCGGACAAATGATGACCTATCTGGAGCTTTCGGCCGACAATACGTTTTTCGACGAGTTCAACGCTGCCTTGTTCCTGCCGCATACGGATGAGACGCAGTTCCCATCCGTGGCGGCGTTGCTGGGAAAGTAGTGAGATCGAGAGAGGGTATGACGACAATTGCATTGGCTGGTAAGGGCGGCACTGGGAAGACGACCATTGCCGCGATGATTATCCGCTATTTACTCGCCGAAACCACGGGGTCTATTCTGGCGATTGACGCCGATCCGGCGGCCAACCTGCCGTTGGTATTGGGTATGCCCTACGAACAGACGATCGGCGACATCCGGGAGGATATGTTAAACCTGGTTCAGACCAGTGGCGCGATGGCCGGTTCAATGCCCGGCGGGATGAGCAAGCAAGATTACCTGGACTATCAGGTCCAGATGGCTTTGGAAGAAGGAGAACGGGTGGACCTGCTGGTGATGGGACGTCCCGAAGGTCCTGGCTGCTATTGTGCCGCCAACCAGATGTTGCGGGTGATCATGGACCGGATTGGAAAGCAGTACGATTATGTGGTGATTGATAACGAGGCTGGGATGGAACATCTCAGCCGTCGCACCACCCGCGACGTGGATACCTTGCTGCTGGTGACAGACCCTACACAGCGTGGGCTGGTGACTGCCCAACATATGGCGGAGATGGTGCCCGAATTGGAGATCGGTGTGGGTCATACTTACCTGATCGTCAACCGGCTGCGGGGAGAACTGCCCGCTCCGTTGGCCCGGGCCGTTGAGCAGACCGGGCTGGAATTGTTGGGCACGATACCCGACGACCCGGCGATGGCGGAGTTCGAGTTTACCGGACGTCCGCTGGTGGAACTGCCGGCGGAGACGGCCGTCTATCGGGCCGTGTGGGAGATCGCCAGAAAAGTGGTGGGATAATAGGGCTTGCCCGTGTGTAGTATTTATACTACAATCGTGGCATAAATGCTACACAGGATGGCATCTTATCGCTCTGAACAGTATTCACTGCGTTATAGCTGCTGATGATGCGTTATTGATTCGGGTGCGTTTCATTTCAGTTGGAAAGTGGGCAACCCTCCCGCAGGTTGCCATTTTCAATACCAAAACACTCGGTTTTTGAAGGCAAATCCACGCATAAATCGACTTTGAGTTCAACCTGCGGGAGGGTCTCCAACTCATTTGAAACACACCCTATTGATTCAGCCGACGCCCGCCAGTTGATGAAGCGGGTAGAGCGTTTCTATGAATGGGTGCGTAGCAAAATTGGTCAATAAGATTAAGGAGGTAACCGGAAATGTACATCATTGGTGAGAATATTCATATCATTTCCCCGCGTGTCAAGAAGGCAATTGCAGAACGGGATGCTAAATTTTTCCAGGACATAGCCGTCCGGATGGTGGAGGCTGGGGCCGATGCGATAGACCTCAACATCGGTCCGCAGAAAAAGCGCGGGCACGAGATTCTACCCTGGCTGGTAGAAGTCGTCGAAGAGGTCGTGGACGTGCCCTTGGTCTTCGACACGACGAATTTGGCGGCCATCGAAGCCGCCTGCGAGACTGTCACCAAGGCCCAACCCATCATCAACTCCACCGATGCACGGGCGGAGCGGCTGCAATCGGTCCCCGCCGTCGCCAAAAAGTTCAACGCGCGGCTGGTCGCACTGACGATGGCCGAAGGTATGATCCCGGTCAGCGCCGACGAGCGGGTGAGCATCGCGCTGGAGAAGCTGATCCCGCATATGCTGGAGATTGATTTCCCCATCACCGACCTGATCATTGATCCCTTGGTGTTGACCGTCTCCGGCTGCCAGGAGTACTGCCCGGAGTGCATTGAGGCAGTGCGCACGCTCAAGTTTGCCTGGGATCCCCCACCGCTGACCAACGGCGGCCTCTCCAACGTCTCCAACGCCGTTCCCCGCGAGATGCGCCCGCTGCTCAACCGCACCTATATGGTGATGTTGATGGGCGCCGGAATTGACATGGTCATCGCCGACCCTTTCGACAAAGAGTTGATGGAGTGGATCCGCGTGGTCGAGGAGCGGGACGAAAGCACACCGCTGAACAAACTGTTGCTCAAACTGCACGACCGTGTGGAGGCGATGGAGGAATTGCAGCCGGAGGACGTGGACATGTCCGACCCGGTGCAGGCCGACATCTGGAAAACGGTACAAGTGTTGCTGAACAAAGTCATCTACACCGACTCATACCTGCGCTTGTAGGGGCGAACCCTTGCGCCTGCCCCTGGGTGATTGAGAAGAAACCTGGTTTCTTGAAAGGAGAGACATGACAGCACAATTGATTGACGGCAAGGCAATCGCGGCCCAGATTTACGACGAGATTCAGGCCGAGGTCGCTGTGCTGAAGGAAAAACACGGCATCACGCCCGGACTGGCGACTGTGTTGGTGGGCGAGAACCCGGCTTCTCAGTCCTATGTGCGCTCCAAACAGAGGACCTGTACCCGGTGTGGTTTCCATTCTGTGGGAGAGCATCTGCCGGAAGATGCTACACAGGAACAGGTCGAGGCGTTGGTGAGGCGCTTGAATGCTGATTCTGCAATTCATGGTATCCTGGTTCAGCTTCCTTTGCCGAAGCACCTCGACGAGGAGAAGATCCTGGCGGCCATCAGCTTGGAGAAAGATGTGGATGGTTTCCATCCGCTCAACATCGGGCGGTTGGCGATGAAGGGCCGGAAACCGCTGTTCGTGCCTTGCACGCCCGCCGGGTGCATCGAGTTGTTGGTTCGTTCGGGGGTCGAGATTGAGGGGAAAGAGGCGGTGGTGTTGGGGCGGAGCAACATCGTGGGGTTGCCGGTGTCTATGTTGCTGTTGCATCGCAATGCAACAATCACCATCTGCCACTCGCGCACGAAAGACCTGCCCGCTACCTGCCGCCGCGCCGACATCCTCATCGCCGCCGTGGGGCGTCCGAAGATGGTCAAAGCTGACTGGGTCAAGCCGGGGGCAGCGGTGATTGACGTGGGCATCAACCGAGTGGAGGACCCCACGGCCAAGCGCGGGTATCGGTTGGTCGGCGATGTGGACTTCGATGATGTGAAAGAGGTCGCCGGTCACCTGACGCCGGTGCCCGGCGGCGTCGGTCCAATGACGATTGCGATGTTGATGTGGAATACATTGGCCGGTGCAAAACGAGCGGCCGGTTTGATTGATTAGTCGGTTTAATCGGTCGGCGAGTGAGTTGAGCGGAGCACGCCTCACTGTGGCTTGCCGTGGCGTGGTCGGAGAGCAACCACAGTGAGGTGGGCGCGGTGTCGTTACGCTCGCCTAAGCTGGAGGCGGTATGCGAATTCAAATTTCGATGGATAGCGTGCGCGGAGCGTTTGTGCAACAGGTGGAAGAAATCAGTGGGCAGGACTTGTTGGCTTGTAACCAATGCGGCAAATGCAGCGCCGGTTGTCCCGTCGTGGCGGCAATGGATATCTTGCCCAGTCAGGTGATCCGTATGGCGCAGTTGGGGATGGAGGATGTGTTGAAGAGCAACACTATCTGGATCTGTGCCTCGTGCCTGACGTGCGTCACCCGCTGTCCCAAGGGGGTGGACTTACCCCGTCTGATGGAGGCCCTCCGCCAGATCGCCCTCAGGGATGGAGTGACCGAGTTGGACTTACAGGCGCTGCCGCCGGAGTTGTTGCGTGCAGTGCCCCAGTTGGCAATCGTCGGTGGGTTCCGCAAGTATATGAAGTAGCGTTGGAGATGGCAATGGGTATTCCTTACTATCCGGGTTGTACACTTTCCACCAAGGCGCAGAATTATGACCGTTCTGGTCGGGCCGTGGCGGCCACCTTGGGATTCGAGTTAGAGGAATTGTCGGAGTGGCAGTGTTGTGGGGCAACCTTCCCGTTGATGTTGGACGATTCGATGGCCTTGATTGCACCGACGCGGGTGCTCTATCAGGCGCAGCAGGCCGGTGAGCGCCTGGTGACGCTGTGCGCCATCTGCTTCAATGTGTTGCGGCGTTCTCAGGCGCTTCTCCAACGGGACCCCGATATGTTGGAGCGCATCAATTGGTTTACCGAACAAGAATACCAGGGTGTGCGGGTCGTCCATTTTCTGGAAGTGCTCCGGGATGACGTGGGATGGGAGGCCCTGGCCGAACGGGTGACTCGTCCACTGACCGGTCTGCGGGTAGCGCCGTATTATGGCTGTCTGTTACTGCGTCCGTATGAGGAGATCGGTTTGGATGATCCGGAGGCCCCGACTATCTTACACGACCTCGTGCGGGCCTTAGGGGCGGAAGCGGTGGATTTCCCGTTTAACATCGAGTGTTGCGGTTCCTATCTGACTGTCAAGGAGCCGGCGGTGAGCGAAACGCTTTCCCAGGAGATCGTGGCCTCCGCCCGGACGTGCGGTGCTCAGGTCATCGTGACGGCTTGTCCGCTTTGCCAGTTCAATCTGGACTATCCCCAGCGAGAGACAGAGGCCGGACGAACCGGCGACGAGATACCGGTGCTGTACTTTACTCAGTTGATGGCTATCGCGCTTGGCCTGCCGGAGGGGGATTGGGGGCTGGAGGACCATTATGTGTCGGCCCGTCAGTTGTTCGCGGAGCAGGCAGTGCAAGCAGCCAGCACAGTGAAATAGGTCCGGAGCTATGAACAATCGCGCCTTGGTTATTGGAGCCGGCATTGGTGGTATGCAAGCGGCGTTGGATATCGCCAACAGCGGCTACGAGGTCATTCTGGTGGAAAAAGAGCCTGCCATCGGAGGGCACATGGCCCAGCTCTCCGAGACATTCCCCACGTTGGATTGTTCACAGTGTATCCTTACCCCTCGCATGGTGGAAGTTGGACAACACCCGCACATCGAACTGCTGACGTTGAGCGAGGTCGTGGCCGTCGAAGGGGAAGTGGGGAGTTTTCGTGTCCGTATCCTACGCCACCCCCGGTACGTCATCGAGGAGCGCTGTACGGCCTGCGGGGATTGTGTCCAGGTTTGTCCGGTGGTCGTGCCCAACGAATTCGACCGTGGGCTGGCGGCCCGGCGGGCGATCTACATCCCCTCTCCACAAGCGGTACCGGCGGCATATTGCCTGGACCCGGACGCCTGTCTGGGATTATTCCCGCTGGCGTGCGGCAAATGCGCCCAGGCCTGCGGGCGGGATGCCATTGATTACGACATGGCCCCGGAGACCATCGAGGTCGAAGTGGGGGCCATCATCGTGGCGACCGGCTACGAGTTGTATCAGGATCGGGCAGTGACCGCCTACGAGTACATGTCTCACCCCGATGTGATGGATGGTCTGGAGTTTGAGCGCTTGCTTTCCGCCTCCGGGCCGACCGGTGGGGTCGTGGTGCGCCCCTCCGACCGTCGCGTTCCGAAGGAGGTCGTTTTCATCCAGTGTGCCGGGTCGCGCAATCCGGAGCATGGGGTGCCCTATTGCTCGAAGATCTGTTGTATGTACACGGCCAAGCACGCCATTCTGTACAAACATCGGGTTCCAGATGGGCAGGTGTACGTGTTCTATATAGACATCCGTGCCGGCGGGAAGGGGTACGAGGAGTTTGTCTCCCGGGCGATGGAAAAAGACGACACTGTGTACATCCGGGGTCGGGTCTCGAAAGTCTTTCCTACCGACGACAAGGTGATGGTGTGGGGTGTGGACACACTAACCGGCCGCCGGGTTGAGATCGCCGCCGATCTGGTAGTGGTCGTGGCGGCGATTGTGCCGTCGGTGGGGAGCCGCCGCCTGGCGCAGACCTTGGGCATCTCGGTGGACGAGTTCGGTTTCTACATCGCGAGCGACACGGAGATGGCTCCGGTGGAAAGCAACGTGCCGGGGATCTTTCTGGCCGGCGCTGCCCTTGGCCCTCAGGACATCCCGGAGACGGTGGCCCAGGCTTCCGGCGCGGCGGCCAAGGTGCTCTCGCTCTTTGCCGCGGCTGAGGCGGAGGAGCGGGCGCGGGCGGCCCTCGAGTTGGAAGGCGTTATGGATCGCGTTACGGATCAGGTGCTTGCTTCGCCGGTGGAGGTGGTATGAGCCGTATAGGGGTCTTCGTCTGTCATTGTGGGATCAACATTGCCGGCACGGTGGATGTGGAGCAGGTGGCCCAGGCGCTGCGTCTGCATCCCGACGTGGTGTATGCTACCACCTATCGGTATATGTGCTCGGAGCCGGGACAACAACTGCTGCGGGAGGCGATCCAAGAGCATCAGCTAGATGGGGTAGTGGTGGCGGCTTGTTCCCCGGCTATGCATGAGAAAACGTTCCGGGGGGCGTCTGCTGCGGCCGGTCTCAATCCCTACCGCTGCGAGATCGCCAATATCCGCGAACAATGTTCCTGGGTGCACGAACACACGCCGGTTCAGGCGACGAACAAGGCTATTGCGACGGTGCACACGATGGTGCAGAAGGTGAACTGGGACGAGGCGTTGGAGCCGTTCCGTTTGTCGTTGACTCAGCAGGCTCTGGTGATCGGAGGGGGGATCGCCGGCATCCAGGCGGCGCTCGATATCGCCAATGCCGGTTTCCCGGTGGTGTTGGTCGAGCGTGAGCCATTCCTGGGCGGCAAGATGGCGCAACTCAGTGGTACGTACCTCAATTTTACAGCCGCGCCGGACTTGCTGGCGCGCAAAGTGCAGCAGGTGCATGAGCATCCCCACATCACCGTGTTGACCCAGGCGCGGGTGGCCGAGGTCGAAGGGTACGTGGGGAATTTCGACGTCACGGTGACGGTCGGTCGGGGGGAAGTCACGGAGAGCGAGCAGTTCTCGGTCGGGGCCATTGTCGTGGCCACCGGATGGGACCCCTATCCGATGGAGAAGCTGAGCGAGTACGGCGGCGGAGAGATTCCCGACGTGGTGGATGGGCTGACCTTCGAGCGGATGTTGCGCCAAGGACAAGAAGAGGGTGGTTTGCGACGGCCATCCGATGGACGGGTGCCCCGCGAGGTGGTCTTCGTCCAGTGCGCCGGTTCTCGGGACCCGGAGCGAGGTGTGCCGTACTGCTCCAAGGTCTGCTGTATGTACACGGCTAAACAGGCAATGATGTTCCGTGAGCAGGTGCCGGTGGGACAGGCGTATGTGTTTTACATTGACATCCGCTCGGCCGGCCGGGGCTACGACGAGTACGTCCAGCAGGCAATGGAGGCCCACGACGTGCTCTACCTGCGAGGCAAAGTGAGCAAGATCTTCCGGGGTGGAGCCGAGGGCGACAAGGTGATGGTGTGGGGCGTGGATACGTTGAGCGGGCAGCCGGTGGAAGTGGCCGCCGACCTGGTAGTCTTGGCGACGCCTATGACGCCCTCTCATGGGGCGACGGACTTGGCCCAAAAGCTGCGGGCGGTGGTGGACCGAAATGGGTTCTTCAGCGAAGCCCATCCCAAGCTGCGACCGGTCGAGAGCCTGACGGCGGGGATCTTCCTGGCGGGGGCGGCCCAGGGACCGAAGGACATCCCGGAGACGGTCTCGCAGGCGTCGGGGGCGGCCGCCAAAGTACTGCAGATGTTTTCCCAGAGGGAGATGGCACATGAGCCGACCGTGGCGTGTGTGATCCCTCAACTATGCGCCGCCTGCGGCATCTGTGTGGAGGTTTGCCCTTACGGTGCCAGGGAGATTCATCCCCTATGGCATATCGCTACCGTCAACCCGGCCTTGTGCCAGACCTGCGGCGCATGTGTGATGGCTTGTCCCAACAAGGCCAGTCAGATCCACAACTGGACCCCCAAACAGGTGTTGTGGATGGCTGATGTCTTGCTGGGGTATGATCAATAGCCGTGAGGAGGAGGCAAACGATGAACGGTATATGGGAACAATTGGCGCGTTATCGGCATGTGAAGTCGCTACCGGGCGGTACGCGTTTGTTGATTCGTCCCTTGACTTTAGAGGACAAGGATGGGTTGGTGGATCTGTTCGCCCGAGCTGACAAGGCCGATCTGGAGTATTTTCGGAGTGATGCTGGTGACCGGCAGATAGTCGAGGGGTGGGTGGATAACCTGGATTTGCGGCGCGTCTTTCCATTGGTGGCCGTGGTGGACAATAAGATCGTTGGCGATGCGACCCTCCACTTCGGCGAGCGGTATCATCGCCATCTGGCCTGGGTGCGCATCTTCCTGGACCGGGCCTATCGGCGCCGGGGGATTGGCACCCAGATGTTGCGTTGTCTAATTGACATCGCTCGCAAGGCGGGCCTCCAGCAGTTGTACGCTGAGATCGTCACCAGTCAATCCCAGGTCATTAAGGCATTCGAGGATTTGGGATTCCAGCACGAAGTCACATTGCGGGATTATTTCATCGCCGACAGTGGCGAGACACTGGATATGGCGATTATGGTACTGCGGTTGGTGGAGCGTTCGGGACAATTTTAATTTTCGGAGGCAGCAATGACGATTACAGTGGGTGAGGACCTCACTTTTCGAGAGATTGTGCAAGAGCGGAGTGGTGAGGATATCCTGGCGTGTTTTTATTGCCAGAAGTGTACTGCCGGCTGTCCCACAGCGTATATGATGGAGTATCCGCCGGCCCGTTTGCTTCGGATGATCCAGTTGGGGCAAAAGGAGATGGTTCTGCGCAGTCGGACAATCTGGATGTGTGTGGGATGTGAAACGTGCGGTACACGCTGTCCCAACCGCATCCGGCTGGCACCGGTGATGGATACATTGCGCTATATGGCGCTGGAGGAGGGATACGCGCCGGAGCCGGCAGTCTACGCCTTGCATCGTTCGTTCTTGGATAGTATCCGCCTGTGGGGCCGAGTGCACGAGTTGACGATGCTGATGGAGTACAAGACCCGCACGTTGAAGACGCCTAACGTGTTCTTCCATGGTCTGACGGGAGATATGAAGATGGGGCTGGACCTGGTACTGAAAGGTAAGCTCTCTTTTCTGCCAGAACGGGTGAAGGGCCTGGATCACATCCGAAAGTTGTATGCCGTGGCAACTGGCGGACAGAGGGAGGCGGCGGAATGACAGCGATGAAATACACGTACTATCCCGGATGCACCAGCCAAACGACCGCTGTGGAATTTGGCCTTTCGACGGATGCCGTTTGCGACGCCTTGGGCATAGAATTGGCGGAATTGGAGGACTGGAACTGTTGCGGGGCCTCGTCTGCCCATAGCCTGAATCACGAGTTGTCCCTGGCTTTGCCGGGGCGGAATGTGGCCCTGGCACAGGAAGCGGGACGGGATATGGTGATCCCTTGCCCGGCCTGTTATCAACACTCCCTGATGGCCGACAATCGCTTTCGGGAGGACGCGGCCTGGCGGCAGAAGATGGAGGGACTGCTCGATTTCCAATATCGCGGAGAGGGCCGTCCTCGGCATCTCCTGGAGGTGATGGCGACCGATTTGCCCTCCGACGTCCTGGCTGCCAAGGTCATCCGCCCCTTGACCGGCCTGAAGGTGGCCTGTTACTACGGCTGCGTGCTGGTCCGCCCCCCGGAGCTGACCGGGTGGGACGATCCGGAGTATCCTATGACGATGGACCGGTTGATGGCGGCCATCGGTGCGGAACCGGTAGACTGGTCGTACAAGGTGGATTGTTGTGGAGCCAGCATGACCCTTTCGCTCAGTGACGTGGTAGTCGAACTTTCGACTAAAATCGTCGAGGGGGCATTGGAGGCTGGAGCCGATTGCATTGTCAGCGCCTGTGGGATGTGCCAGATCAACCTGGATACCCGTCAGGTTGCCAGTCGGCCAGTGCCGATTCTCTACTTCACCGAGTTGATGGGGGTTGCATTGGGCCTTCCGGAGGTGGATAAGTGGCTGAGGAAACATACGGTGGATCCACGTCCGGTGCTGAAATCGTACGGTCTGTTGTAGGCCGCTCTGGGACACTGAAGCGCTGGCGCGAATGAGGAGAGCGTATGGCTGATCACAATGAGTACGGAAACGAGCGTGGAAACGGACGCGGGAATGACGTGCAAGTTAATCAATCGGTGATGGTCATCGGGGCTGGCATCGCCGGTATGCAGTCGGCCTTATTGTTGGCTGAGACCGGATACCGAGTGGTCTTGTTGGACCAGGCTCCCGGCATCGGCGGCTCGATGCACCTGTTGGACCTGACGTTCCCCACCGATTCTTGCGGTCTGTGCTTGATGTTGCCGGGGCGGGCGGCTTATTGCCCCACCATCGAGTGTGACCTGCACGCCAATATCGAAATCCTGCCTTACGCGGAAGTGGTGGGCGTACGCGGTGAACCGGGGGATTTGACGGTGACCGTGCGACGCAAACCTCGCTACGTGCACGTGGACCGATGCACCAATTGTGGTCGCTGTGCCGAGGTCTGCCCGGTGGAACGGCCTGACCGGTACGAGGGGGCGCTCAAGATGGGAAAGGCGATCTATCGCCCCCCCACACGGGCGATCCCCCCGGCCTATGTGATTGATATGGACGTCTGTACCCGCTGTGGGAAATGCGTCGCAGTCTGCCCCACCGAGGCGATTGACCTGGAGATGGCGGAGGAGACGGTCGAGTTCCCGGTCGGGGCTTTGTTGCTCAGTCCGGGCTTCGAGCCGTTCGACGCCCGCCGTAAGGGCGAATTCGGCTTCGGTCGCTACGATAACGTGGTGACCAGCATTCAGTTTGACCGCATGCTCAGCATCTCCGGCTCGACCGGGGCCACGGTGCTCCGTCCCTCGGATCACACGCGCCCCCGACGCCTGGCGTTCATCCAGTGTGTGGGGTCGCGGGACGAGACGGTGGGGTGCGGGTATTGTTCCTCGGTTTGTTGTATGTACACGGCCAAACAGGTGGCGGTGGCCAAGAAGTTGCACCCGAACCTGGAGATCACGGTGTTCTACATGGACATCCGGGCCTACGGCAAGGATTTCGACACTTATTTCGACCAGGTCGCTGCCTTGCCGGGGGTGACCTATCGGCGGGCGATGGTCTCCGCGATTCACCAGTACCAGCAAACGCGCGATCTGGCTTTGCAGTTCGTGGCCGAGGATGGGAGTCTGCGGGAAGAGGATTTCGATATGGTCGTGTTGGCCGTCGGTTTCGTGCCGCCGGTCGGGTTCCGGCAATTAGGTCAGGCGCTGGATCTCCCCTTGAACACGTATGGTTTCTGTGTGACCGATACTTTTTCTCCCCAGGAAAGCGGCTCTCCCGGTGTGCTGGTCGGAGGGGCCTTCCGCGAGCCGAAGGACATCCCGGAGACGGTAGTGGAGGCGTCGGCGGCCGCTGCCGAGGCAGCCCGCCTGTTGGGGCCGGTCAAGCGCCCCTTGCCGGGTGTGGATGCGCA
>CAZXVB010000045.1:0-12897 GCA_964643875.1 uncultured Anaerolineales bacterium
TCTTGAGGCAGCCCAAAGTGTAAACCAATTCCCAGGAGAAAATGAACCATCCCTGTTTTGGCATCGAAAATGGCAACCTGCGGGACCAACTGAAATGAAACGCACCCTAATCAATACATCGGGTAGTGAAGAAAGCAAGGAGAATGACAACGATATGGACATCACCCAATTGATAGCAGGGGTCCAGGCGCTGGAATGGGGGCACATCGTGATGATGGCAGTTGGCGGTGTGCTGATCTACCTGGCCATTGCCAAGGAATACGAGCCGGTATTGCTGCTGCCCATCGGCG
Organism: uncultured Anaerolineales bacterium; assembly: GCA_964643875.1. Classification (GTDB taxonomy): domain Bacteria; phylum Chloroflexota; class Anaerolineae; order B4-G1; family B4-G1; genus CAZXVB01. Next base: position 291 of record CAZXVB010000045.1, read on the forward strand.
TCGGCTGTCTGCTGGCCAACCTGCCCCTCTCGGCACTCACGAGCGAGGAGGGAATATTGACGCTATTCTACCAGGCTGGCGTGGCCAACGAGCTCTTCCCCTTGTTGATCTTCCTGGGCGTTGGAGCGATGATGGACTTTCGTCCATTGCTGGCCCAGCCGGTATTCGCCCTGATGGGCGCGGCCGGTCAATTTGGCATCTTCGGCACACTGATTCTAGCAATCCTGTTAGGGTACGATATGAACGAGGCCGCCAGCATCGGAATCATCGGCGCTATTGACGGCCCTACCTCCATCTACGTCTCCAGCCTGTTGGCTCCGCATATGCTGGGGCCGATTGCCGTGGCGGCCTACTCCTACATGAGCATGGTGCCTATTATCCAGCCGCCGATCATGCGTTTGATGACCACACGCGCCGAGCGACGCATTCACATGGAATACGCCCCCCGTCCCGTCTCCCGCCTGGCGTTGATCCTCTTTCCCCTGGTCGTCACCTTGATTGTGGGAATTCTGGTTCCGCAGGCAGCCCCCCTGATCGCTATGCTGATGGTCGGCAACCTGCTCAAGGAATCCGGGGTAGTCGAACGTCTCAGTCAGTCGGCGCAGAACGAGATCATCAACATCTCCACCATCTTCCTGGGATTGGCCATCGGAGGGACAATGACAGCAGAGAGTTTCCTCAACCTGCGCACCCTGGGCATCCTGGCATTGGGACTGCTGGCCTTCGTACTGGATACAGCCGCCGGCCTACTGTTCGGCAAACTGCTCTGCGTGCTCTCTGGCCGACGCATCAACCCGTTGATCGGGGCCGCTGGGATCAGCGCCTTCCCGATGAGCGGACGACTGGTCCAGCGCATCGCCCAAGAAGAGGACTTCTCGAACTTCATTTTGATGCACGCCATGGGGGCCAACACTGCCGGCCAATTAGGCTCGGTCATTGCCGGTGGTATCCTATTGGCTTTATTGGGTGGCGGGTAACCAATGCCTATCTCACAAGGGCGCGGGTGGCCCGCGCCCTTGTGCTTTCGATTGTAGTTACACTCCATCGCCTACCCGACGTGGGGGCAGCTATCGCGCCGGGTGGTACAGTATCCATACACTTACAGGAGGTAAATATGGCAAGAGGTATGGTAATCATAGATGAGGATCGTTGTAAGGGATGCGGTCTGTGTGTTTCCGTCTGTCCCGTGCACATCCTCCAGTTGGCAGAGGGGCGATTCAATGCTAAAGGGTATCGTCCCGTCGAAGTCACGGACCAAGGAGCATGCACCGGATGCGCGATGTGTGCCACGATCTGCCCTGATGTGGTCTTCACCATCTATCGGCAGAAACGAACGGCGAAAGCCGCCGCTACAGCATAGGAGGGATACGGAATGGCAAAAGAACTTTGGGAAGGGAACGCGGCCATCGCCGAGGCCGCCATCCGTGCAGGACTGGAAGCCTTCTTCGGCTACCCTATCACCCCCCAAACGGAAGTACTGGAACATTTTTCCAAGCGGCTGCCAGAGTTGGGACGGGTGTTCTTGCAAGCGGAAAGCGAGATTGCATCCATTAACATGGTGTACGGAGCCGCCTGCGCCGGCGCGCGGGTGATGACCTCTTCGTCCAGCCCCGGTGTCAGTCTAATGCAAGAGGGGTTCTCTTACATCGCCTGCTCCGAAGTACCGGCCGTCGTGACCAACATTATGCGTGGAGGGCCTGGGTTAGGCAACGTCCAACCGGCGCAGAGTGACTATTTCCAGGCTGTCAAGTCCGCCGGCCATGGCGATTTTCATATGATCGTCCTAGCGCCTTCTAACGTTCAAGAGGCCATTGACCTGATGGTTCTGGCCTTCGACCTGGCGGAAAAATATCGCACCATCGTCATGTTCGTCGCTGATGGGTCCATCGGCCAGATGATGGAGCCGGCCGAGATGCCCCCTATGCGTCCCGTCCGTCCGGCCAGTGAACGGCCTGAATGGGCATTGACCGGCGCCCAGGGACGGGAACACAACATCATCACATCCCTTTACCTGGGGGCGGAAAATATGGAACGGGTCAACCTGCGCTTGCAAGCCAAGCTCCGGGAGATCGAAAAGAACGAAGTGCGCTGGAAAGAATATCAAACGGAGGATGCCGACCTATTGTTGGTCGCCTTCGGAACCGTAGGGCGGGTTTGCCAAACCGTGGTGCGGGAGGCACGACAGAGCGGCCTAAAGGTCGGGCTTTTACGTCCCATCACCCTGTGGCCGTTCCCCGGTCAGCGCATCGCCGAATTGGCCACCCAGGTCAAGGGCATCCTGACGGTCGAGATGAACGCCGGACAGATGCTGGAAGATGTACGCCTGGCCGTCGAGGGACGATGTCCGGTACGCTTCTATGGACGGATGGGCGGGCCGATCCCCTTGCCCGACGAGATCCTGCCCGAACTCAAGAAGCTATACGCCGCAGTTGGCGGGTAAGGAGGAGGGAAATGACTATGGAAACGAAAGAAGCACAAATCCCTGCGGATATGGAACTGGTCTATGCATACCCAGAAAGCCTGACGAAAGCCCATACCCACTACTGCCCTGGCTGCACGCACGGAGTCATTCACCGCCTCATCGCCGAAGTGGTGGACGAGTTGGGAGTGCGGGAGCGGACGATCGGTATCGCGCCGGTGGGCTGCTCGGTGCTGGCTTATTACTATTTCAACATGGATTTCGCCGAGGCAGCGCATGGACGGGCTCCGGCGATGGCGACCGGCATCAAGCGGGTCAGCCCCGACAAGGTAGTCTTCACCTATCAGGGCGACGGCGACCTGGCGGCCATCGGCACCGCCGAGATCATCCACGCCGCCAACCGAGGGGAATTGTTAACCACCATCTTCGTCAACAATGCCATTTACGGGATGACCGGTGGGCAAATGGCTCCCACCACTCTGGAGGGACAGGTGACGACATCCTCTCCCACCGGCCGGGACGTAGAGATGGCCGGTTGGCCAATTCGAATGGCGGAATTACTAGCCGGTCTGCCTGGTGTGGCCTACGCCACGCGGCAAGCAGTGTTGGATGTTCCCGGCATTCGACGCACCAAGAAAGCCATCAAACTGGCCTTCCAGGCTCAGTTGGCCGGCCTAGGTTTCTCAATGGTGGAGATTATTTCGACCTGCAACACCAACTGGCATATGGGGCCAGTCGAGGCACTGGAGTGGGCCAAAGAACACATGGTGAATTATTTCCCGGTGGGGGATACGAAGGTGAGCGACGCAGTAAACGCCCTGAAGGGAGGCAAGTGACATGCAACAAGAGGTGATCATTTCCGGTTTCGGTGGTCAAGGGACGCTCTTTGCCGGCCAACTGCTGGCCTATGCGGCGATGGATAGCGGGCTGCACGTAACCTGGATCCCTTCTTATGGCCCGGAGATGCGGGGGGGCAAAGCTCGCTGTACGGTCATCGTTGCGGACGAAGAAATCGGGTCGCCCCTGGTGCGGCACCCCAGTGCAGCCATCGTCCTCAACATCCCCTCAATGGAGGCGTTCGAGCCGGCAGTCAAACCGGGCGGTGTCCTGATAGTCAACAGTTCTCTGATCCCTATGAAGAGTGAACGAGATGACATTCAGGCGATCTACATCCCCGCTACCGAGATGGCTACGGAGTTGGGGAACACACGACTGGCCAACGTCATATGCCTGGCTGCATTGGTCACAGCGACCGGGGTGGTCAGTTTGAAGGCAATCAAACAAGCACTGCGCGACCATCTCCCGGAGCGCCATCGCAAACTGTTGGACCTGAATATGGAGGCAATGGACAAAGGAGCTGCAATAGTCGCTGCAATGGTCAATTAGCAAATCAATGCACAAAAATGAGCGAATGACTGCTTGCTGTTCCAACGTACGACGCACTTGAATGTGCGCCGCATGTCCTGGGGACGGAAGAAATGTACCACAACGTCGTGGTTTTGCTGGACGGATCGGAGTTATCCGAGGGTGTGTTACCCCATGTGGCCGAAGTGGTCCGTGGACGGGGGAGCCGAGTCTACTTGCTCTCGGTGATTCCAGACAACTATAGAACGACCATGTCTCCCGCCGAGGACAGAATCGTAGTCAGCGACCGAGCACAACCACACCAGGTCGCCTCCGCCACGGAGGAAACGAGAGCCTATCTCCAGATGGTCGCCGGTCAACTCCAGCCGGCCGCAGAAGAGATATGCATCGAAGTCCGGTGTGGCCCCCCGGCAGAGGAGATCTTGGCCTTCGTCGAGACAATCGAGGCCGACCTGGTAGTAATGTCCAGCCATGGCCGTTCCGGCATCGGCCGGTGGGTCTTTGGCAGTGTAGCCGACCGGGTGCTCCGGGAGGTGACCTGCCCAGCATTGTTAGTGCGCTCCGAGGCGGCCCGCCAAACGGTTCCGTACCGCCACATCGTGCTCCCGCTGGACGGCTCTGAGCTGGCGGAGCAAATCGTGGCCTATGTCAAGGCACTGGTCCGCTCCGACGCGCCCGAAGCAACCCGCATCTCTCTGTTGTCGGTATTACCCACCGGCCTTACCGACCGGGTACTAGCCCTGCTGGTCAGCTATCCACCGGGATTGCAATGGGCTACCCCGGCCTATTCACAGGCCGAGGCACAAGCGCAACTGTACTTGCGGAGCGTGGCCTCCGCACTGCGGGAAAGGGGAAGCCGGATACAGGTCAGGTCCGTCATCCGATACGGCACACCGGCCAACGAAATCCTGACATACATCGAGGAGAGCGATGCCGATCTGGTTGCTATGACCACGCACGGTGTCTCCGGCATTGGCCGCTGGACGTATGGAGGCGTGGCGGATAAGGTGATCCACGGTGTTCATTGCCCAATCCTGTTAGTACGTCCCCTACCGCCAAAACGAAAGAAACAAGGAGAATAAAAACATATGAACATTGGGATTCCCAAAGAACGTAGAGACCTGGAACGACGTGTGGGATTGACCCCCTACGGGGTGGAACTTCTCACGCGTGCTGGTCATACCTGTTACGTCGAAAAGGGAGCCGGCGACGGCGCTGGCTTCACCGATTACCACTACGAACGCGCCGGCGGACGGATCGTGTATTCCGGCGAAGAAGTATACGGCCGCTCTGATCTGGTGCTGAAAGTCGTCCGTCCCACTGATGAGGAACTGGAGTGGATACGCGAAGGCCAGATTGTGGCCGGCTTCCTGCACCTGACGGCAGCTCGCCGCCAAAAGGTGGAAATACTCCTGAAAAAACGGGTCACGGCCATTGCGTATGAAACCATCGAGCAAGACAATAGCACACTCCCGGTGCTGCGCACGATGAGCGAGGTGGCCGGCCGGATGGCCCCTCAATTGGCCGCCACGTACCTACAGAGCAATCACAACGGGCGGGGAGTGCTACTCAGCGGCGTGCCGGGGATCCCCCCTGCCCGGGTCGCGATCATCGGAGCTGGCGTGCTGGGCGTCAACGCCGCCCACGCCTTCATGGGACTGGGAGCAGATGTGTTCATACTGGACATTAACCTGGAACGCTTGCGAGAGGTGGACCACGACTTCGGCGGACGAGTCACTACAATGGTGGCTTATCCGTTCAACATCGCCCGGATTGCACGATTCGTGGAAGTGTTGATTGGCGCCGTGCTGGTGCCCGGGGCACGTGCGCCTATCGTTGTGACCCGCGAGATGGTGCGCTCAATGAAGCCAGGGGCGGTGATTCTGGACTTCAGCATTGACCAAGGGGGGTGTATAGAGACTAGTCGTCCCACCACGCTGCGAGACCCCATCTTCGTCGAAGAAGACATCGTGCACTTCTGTGTGCCCAACATACCCGGCGCCGTGCCTCGAACGGCGACCCATGCCTTCAACAACGCTATCTGGCCCTACGTGCGTCACATCGCCGAAGTCGGCCTGGAACAGGCACGGGAGGACATGCCCCCCCTGAACCGAGGAATCGTCATCCGTAATGGGGAAATTTACAACGAAGCTCTGGTAGCTACCTATTATGCTGGAACGGGGAAAGCACAATGAGTTGGATGAAGACGTACCAAAACCGAGTAACCACAGCAGAAAAGGCCGTCGAAATCATTAAGTCCGGGGATCGCATCTTCCTGACCGGTAACTGTAGCGTACCTCAGGAACTGTTGCGGGCGTTGGTGAATCGAGGGCCTGAACTGGAAAACGTGGAGATCTGCCATGCGCTGACCATCGGCTCCAGCGACTACGTGGCCCCAGAGATGGAGGGCCACATCCGCGCCAATTCACTGTTCATTGGCCCCAATGTGCGTAAGGCAGTCCAGGAAGGACGAGCCGACTTCACCCCCGTGCTGCTTTCCGAGTTCACCCTGCTCTTCAAAAAGCAGATCCTGCCGTTGGATGTGGCCTTCGTCAACCTCTCCCCGCCCGACGAGCACGGTTTTTGTTCCTACGGCATAGAAACCGGCCTGACTAAGACACCGGCCGAATCGGCCAAGATTATCATCGCCGAGGTCAACGAGAATATGCCCCGTTGCCTGGGCGATTCCTTCATCCACGTCAGCCGACTGGATTACATCGTGCCGGTGGACTATCCGCTGATGGAGTTGCCGATGTCTGAAGGGGAACTGTCAGACGTTCACGCCCGGATCGGCCAATACATCGCCGACCTGATCCCGGACGGAGCGACGATGCAGATGGGGATCGGCGCGATCCCGGACGCTGTGCTCAACTTCCTGGGTGACAAGAGAGACCTGGGCGTACACACTGAGCTGTTCTCCGATAGCGTCATTGATATGGTAGAAGCAGGTGTCATCACCAACGCCCGCAAGACGCTCCATCCCGGCAAGATCACGGCTGGCTTTATGATCGGCACCCGGCGGCTCTACAAATGGGCCCACGACAACCCCCTGATCGAACTCCACCGCACCGAATACGTCAACGACCCATTCGTCATCAGCCAGAACTACCGGCAGGTGGCCATCAACTCGGCCATCGAAGTGGACCTGACAGGTCAGGTGTGCGCCGACTCTATCGGTCCCAAGCTCTATAGCGGGGTCGGGGGACAACTCGATTTCATCTACGGGGCATCGCGCTCCGAAGGCGGCTTGCCAATCATCGCCCTGCCGGCGACTGCCACGGTCAAGGGGAAAGAGATCAGCCGGATCGTGCCCATGCTCAAGCAAGGGGCCGGCGTCGTCACCAGCCGCTACCACGTCCACTACGTGGTGACAGAGTACGGGGTGGCTTCGTTGTATGGGAAGACGATCCGCCAGCGGGCCAAGGAGTTAATCAACGTCGCAGCCCCCCGGTTCCGGGACGAGTTGACCCGCACAGCGCGGGAGCTGCACTACATCTAACCGGGGCAAACCATCCCCTCCCCCAGGCTCAGAACCTGCGGGAGGGGATCCCTCATCTCGTCCCCTGCGTTCCCTGCGTATCCTGCGTCCCCTGCCGACGGATCAACTCCGTTGCCGCCGTCGCCAGCCCTACCACCAACCAGAACAGGGTGACGGAGTGATGGAAATCGAGGTTGAAGAAGTAGTGATCGAAAATGCCGCCTGTCAGTGCGCCCACTATCCCGGCATGTAGCCCCCACCCCAGCGATTCCAGTTCTTCCTCTTCGGGCGCCGACGCGCGGGTACGGGCGCTCCAGAAACGGGCCAGGAACTTCCCCACCACGATGAAGAAGCTGGCCAGCCCAATCAGCCCCATCTGCTCGGCGATCAACAGATAGACGTTAGCCACCCCGATGTAGGTATCTATATCCGGTGAACCGGCAAACCCGACCCCTAGCCAGGGGTAACGGCGAATCAAGATGAGTGCATCCTTGTATTCCCCCAGCCGCATCTGCGTCGCCAGATCGGACAACTGGAACCCCGCAATCAGGTGACTCACGTACTCCTGCGTCTGGGGAAGCAGGAGCAACAAGGCAACACCTCCTCCCAGCACACCCCACAGCTTGCGGTAACGGAACGTCGCCAGGACAACCAGGGCCACGCCGACGCCCATCCACGACCCTCGGCTAATGGTCAGCAACAACGCCAGCGCCATCACGCCCAGCATCACCACCAAGTAGCGGCGCGGAAACAGCGGCCGGCGGACGAAGAGTTGCGGCACACCAATCGCCAGGGTAATGTTGAGCAAACTCCCCAGGACGTTGGGGTCCACCGAGGTCGAAGTAGCCCGCATCGGCAACTCTGGATCGTCACGAATGTACCGCAATACGCCCGGCCCGGTAGGATAGCCCAATCGCCCTAAGGCCGAAAGGAGGCGGATCACCACATCGTCCGAGACATAGGTGGCAACGCCATAGAGGATGACCCCCAGGGCGGCCGCGCCAAAGGCGGCCAGTAACAGGGCCCGCACCAATCGTTGCAGGCAGGCCAGATCGCGGACCGTGTTGACGACCAGGAAGAACAATGCCACGCTGAGCAGGATCTCGGCAAAGTGACGCAACAGATAAGAAGTCAACGGGGCATGTCCCAGGCCCACGACGAACGTCCCCACGGCCAGCACGATGAACAACAAGACCCACACCCCCAACGGTGTGGCGGTCAGCATCTGCAAACGTTCGGGATGGACGGCCAACTGAAATATCCAAATGACAAAGAGCGCTCCCAAGGCAGCGTCGAGTAGCGTGGGGGTGAACCCTATGCTGAACGGAAACGACGCAAACGGCAGCAAACATATCACTCCGATGACAGTCCAGTAGGCGACTTCGATACCGCGCAACATCCACATCCCCAGGAAAAGGGCCGCTATGCCCACCCCCACCACCAGCGGGCCAACTTCCACCAGCAGGTAACCGATTCCCAGTGCCAGCAAGGCACACACCACCAATGTTGCCAACACTGAAGCCCAGCGATGGCGGGAACTGAACAAGCGAAGGGCCTGCCATACATCGAAATCGAACATAATCAACCTCATCAACGTAGGTGGACAGCCAGCTTTAGCTCCTCAAGCGCGGTTTCAACCGCTGAATGTCGAGTAGTGAGCGTGACAATCAGCCAATCGCCATCTGCTCACGGGACTGTCCATGCTCCCAAAGGCACGTCGCCGAAGCGGGTATCCATCACCGGCAAGGGGGGCAAGCGGAAACGCTCGTAGGCAATCAATGTCGCGCACACCTCACCGGTGGTGAAATCGGCCGGCAGCGGCAGCAGGTGCCGGTCCACCACTCGACTCCCCCGAATCCACTTGAGGGTGGGGATGGCGCCCAGCGCTGGCTGGTAATCGTGGACCGCCAGCCACTGCCCCTGCGCGTCTAACAATCGCACACTGATGGCAACATCGGCGGTCATCGGGCGGCGGGCGATGAACGTCACATCCACAACCTCAACCTGCCGACGGTCCGGTAGAGACATCAACGCCGAACGGGCATCGGCCCAAGTGGTATGTGCCTGTGCACCGACCCACACGATATCCTCCCCCAGGAGAACGAAGCGGTCATCCACACTCGAGCGGGGGAGTCGCACCGCGGTCAGCGTCCAACCCCACGGCCCGGCGGCCGGCATCACCTCGCCGTTGATGCTCATCACCGTCATGCGCGGGGCAACGGAGCCACTGATGGGTACATCCACCACCACGGTCTGGTATGCTTGCGGCGAGATGGCCGGCAACGACACCGTGGCCTCCCTCCCCTCCCCTTCCTTGGTCTGCAAGCGGATGAGACCACCATCGGCCGGCCCCCGCCAGTGGAGGTAAACCCGCAGATGGTCGGGCACACTTCGGTCGTAGTCCACACCGACCAGAGTGGGACCGTCGCCGTAGTCACCAAATGGGATGGCGCACCCGTGGAGTGTCAACGGAGGGCGGTTCACAGGGGTCAGCGTCAACCCGGTCACGACGACCGCCGTCTGGCCGTTATCTGCCGCCCAACTCTCAAAGCCGGACTCCGTCACCGTATAGGCGCCCAGCGTCACCCGGTACGCGCCGGCCGGCAGACCGGGCAGGAGGGGCAACGTCAAGCGTACGAAACAGACTTCGTCCGGTGTACAACCCTCGTCCAGGGCGCGATCCACCTGAGCCCGGTCCCGGCCCGCATCGTCCACCAGCCGCAGGGTCAGAGATGGACGACTGTCGGTTGACCGGGAACGGAGCGGTTGCCAGGCAAAGGTAAATTCCAGGGTCTCTCCGGCGTGCCCCACGTGCCCCCCCTCACCCGCAGGAAAGCGACTGCCGTCGGCGCGGCGCACGTCGTACCCAATTAGCCGAAGCTGCTCCCCGAAGCGCGTATCCAACGCCGTGAGGGAGGCTTGGGGGGCCGTTACCGGGCGTGGATGGACCCGAAAGCCGGTCTCCCACGGCTCGGTGGTCCACCCATCGAACGTGTAGAAATGGGTCAGCAGGATCGGCCGCGCCGTCGCCACCGTCCGCACACGTTCCTCCCACACCTGGTCATACTCCCGACCGGCGACCGGCCAGACGTATTGGATCTCCACATCGGGACGCCGCCCTTCGACCGCTTGCAAGTATCGTAACGGCATAGCCCACCGCCAGTCGGCCAGGATTAAGGCCCCTTCCGGTGCCGTCTCCAACAGAGGTTGAGCGAAACGGCGGGCGGTCTGGTCGGCGTGCAGCGCGATGAAACTATCGGCGTGCGCCCAGCCATTGAGCAGCCCTCCCCACAGCGCCAGGGCCGCCGGCAGCGCGTAGAGCCAACTACGCCAACCGCGCCCGTTGCGCGGCCATAGCGCCGGCCCCAAACCGACGACGACAGCCAGAGGCAGGTAGGCCGGCATCAGGTATTCGACCGTCTGCGGCGCCCGGTACGTAACAGTCACCAACGTGTGCACGCTCCATGCGGCCGTCAACGCGGCGGCCAAGCGCCAATCACGACGCCATACCACCACCAGGCACACCATTGCAACGGCGATGAGCAGGCTGTTGAATTGAAAGGCAAACAACGTGGGGACCAGAGCAAGCCGGTGGGGTAGGTCTACAGGGGTGAGAAAGGCGAACATGTCACCGGCAAACCCTCGCGCCAACACGTGATGCAGAAAACCCGGCCAAGTATCCAACCCCGCCGGGGCCAGCGGGGCCTCCATCGCCCCTCGGATGGGCAGGTAGAGCAGGGGCAGCAGACCAACCGAGGCGGCCATCATCGGCCGTAACCAACGGCGGGGCTGGATCGCCAGACGCGGCTCGGTCAACAGAACGTAGGCCCCGAAGAACACCCCAACGAACGCCAGCGATGGATGATGGGTAATCCCCAATCCAAAAGCCATCGCTAAGGAGATCAGCGCCCGGTCGGCACGGGTCGGGTCCCGCCGATGGCAAGCAGCAGCAAACCGGGCCATCGCATCGAGTGCCCAGGCCGCAAAGAAGGCGGTTGGCGTGCGAATGTTGGCGATGGTAGCCTGCGCCCAGAAGGTCGTTGCTGTCCCCAGCGCCAGGGCCGCCGCCAGGCCCCCGATGACCGCCATGCCCCTGGAAGCACCCAGCGATTCGGCCCACGTGCGGGTCGCGCGGGCCAGGAGGAGCAACGTGCCGGCTGCCAGTCCACAACTCATCAAATTGAGGGCGTATGCTGGTGTGGCATGTGGGAACAACACCGAAAACAAATGGGTCCACACGTATCCTGCCAACGTATAGAGCGGATATCCCGGTGGATGAGCCACACCGGCGAGGGCAGCGACCAACTGGAACTCGCCGGCATCGGCCGGCAGCACATCGGGGGCCACGGTAGCGACGTAAAGCATCATCCCGCCGAGAAATAATCCTCCGTCCACCAGCGCTACCGTGCGCTGCGAGGGACGCCACGCCAGACCCCACTGCACCAGCCAGAGAAGCGCCGCCAGGCAGCCGCTCACGGCCGCCACCCGCTGGTCCCGATGTGGCCAGACGACGTAGACGAGCAACACAGTCACCGGGCCTATAAACCTCTTTGCAGTGGGAACGCGCTGCAAAACGGGCCGCAACAAGAAAGCACCTGCTCCTGCAGCCGCTACCCCCATCGTCAGCGCTGCCATTGGGGGCCAGGGACGGGCCGCGCCCTCCAGCACCAGGCGGGCCAGGAACAGCCCGAACAGCACCCCCACCGTACCGGTGCGCCACGCGCCGCGTTTGGATACACCAATCTTCATTGACATCGAGGGGGATTATACCATCACAACGGCCAGGGGCAAAAAATTGGAAGTACGGATGCTGCTTGGCTGACAAATTTGACATTCGGCAGCCGCGATTTTGAAGGAAGGAGGTGACCGAACAGCAGAGCGCGAGGCCCGGGCTGGCTCCGGCTCAGGGCGTGGGTCCAATTTCAGAGTGTGCGGCAGTGATGCTCCTTGACCCAACTGCCGACACAACCAACGTCAACCGATCTGGAGATAACTAAGTCCACGGTCACAATGGGTGTCCACCAGGCGACGCTTCCCGCTGACCACAACTTCCACTCCTATTGTGCACATTGTGGAAAAAACGCGCTTCCCCACGCGGGGGGCAGAGGCGCTCCATCTTGCACCCTTTCTTGTCCTTGCGGTAGACCAAGATAGAGCCCTTGGCGCGAATGCGATAGTGCCAACCCAGTTCTTTGGCCAGCAAGAACAGTTCTTCGTCGCAGAAACCTCGATCCGCCAGCAGGGTCACGGCCCAATCTGCCGGGAGCAACTGCGCGGCTAGGTGGAGCACAGGTGCATAATCTATGAAGGCCACGGTGGCACTGGCATGCTTCATCACTTTCCAG
>CAZXVB010000046.1:0-12847 GCA_964643875.1 uncultured Anaerolineales bacterium
TGGAAGCTCCTCGTTTTTTTCGATCATACCTGCTCTCCTAAAAGGTTTCCGCCCAGGCATAGGATACCGCTAAATGATGTAAAAGTCAAACACGTATGCACGACAAAAATTTGCATTTTTATATCATTTAGTGTACACTAAGAACCGAATAAGAGGGAGACAAAAATCCCCAAATCAACGCTTTTGACCAATTGATACTATTTTTGAATAGTCGCGGTTGCTCCCAAGGACACCGTTACTGAACCGTTGAATTGCGGGCATAATGTAAGTTAAGAGCCGTTTCACTACCACTATCCGTTAGACACAACATGTGCTAGAGTAGCGTCATTTCCCGATTGACTGACAAATAGGACGTTTTGAAAAGGAAACGGTCGTCGCTCAAGGGCGACTAAACTGACATCGGAAGCTTGAACTCCAAGCAAAGAGGGAAAAAACCGTGTCGTGGGTTGTGTTAAAAACGTGTCAGCCAATCAGAAATGATCACTCGATAAATCCACTTCGACCCACACAATAAACGCAGGGAAATTGGAATATACAATCTGACTCTCAAACGACAAAAGGACAACTAGGCACAGATTGTATGATAGTGGATAATCAGTAGTCATTGAACGGCAACCAGCGGTGGTAGTAAACAGCGCTAACCGAAATCATCATTGACCTGACTCAGACAAGAACCGGCTATGCCAGAGATTTATCCGGAAAGCGTTTCGCACTTCAAAGTCATCGTGTCGTATCATAATCAAGGTGCGGTGATCCCCGGTCTGTGGAAACGGAATGACCGGCTTCAGTGGATTGCAGGAGTAAAGCGAACGAACGATTGGCTCGTGTTAAAGACATAGCGAGCGATGGCACTGGACTGCGTGCCTGGAAGAGTCTGATGAAAGGTTACCCGCTGCTCCCTTCAGTGTAAGGGCGTACAACGTGTTGGATTGTAACTAAACTCGACGAGGCAAATCGAGCGAGATTTTGTTCCGTCGCGGTGAGCCGTGGCTATTGGGCCACGGCTTCTTTTTTGGCACTTTGAGCTGTGCGGGAGCTGCGTGCATTGAGGGAACGGTAGACCCTTGCCGGCGCAACGTGCAACACACTTCCCGGTGCGAATGGGAGGCTGGTGGACGGACCATCAGCGTCTCCGACATGCCGTTGGGACGACAGCGGTCCAAGGGCCACCGACGACGCACATTCCCCGCCTATGCGGACGTACCCGTCCATACAGGGGGGCAGCCGGACGAAGGTCACCACAGGCGCGGTTTCAACCGCCAGGTGAACAGTTACGGCAGCAGCGGTTTTGGGAGCAGACGTGAAATGGCAGGAAAAATCACCGCGTTGCGTTTTCAAAAGCGCAACCAGGACCGGGTGAATGTCTACATAGATGACCGCTTTGCATTTGGATTGGCTGCGATCGAGGCGGCTCATCTGCACGTTGGCCAGGTGTTGAGCGATGCGGATATCGCTCGCTTACAAGAGCGGGACGAAGTTGAAAAAGCTTATGAGCGAGCGCTCAACTTCCTGTCCTATCGCCCACGGAGCGAGGCTGAGGTACGCCGGAATTTGCGTCGCAAAGGTCTCGATGACGAAGTCGTCGAGGCAGTCGTTGACCGCCTGGTGCGGGCTGGCTTGCTCGATGATGAAGCCTTTGCCCGTTATTGGGTCGAGAACCGCCTGCAGTTCAACCCTCGAGGAATACGAGGCTTGCGTTACGAACTACGGAAAAAAGGGGTTCCCGACGAGATCATCGCGGACGTATTGGCCGAGTTAGATGAGGAAGCAGCCGCTCGTACAGTGGCCGAGAGCGCCATTCGTCGGTTTGCCTCACTCCCACCGGTCGAGTTCCGTCGCCGACTGGGCGCCTATCTAGCCCGACGTGGCTTTGCATACGCGGTGATCCAACCGCTGATCGAAGAGATACTGGAGACCGGTTATGGTCATTATCGAAACCAAAAGCCGGAAAATCCAGGAGAGAGCAATGGAGGGAGTTAAATGAATTGGACGATCTATGTTATCATCGGTATATTGTCACTGGCCGTAGGGTTTGGATTGGGGTACTATCTCCGAACATACGTGGTGCAAGAAAAACATAAACGTCGTCAACAGAAAGTAGAGCAAGAGCTCGCACGAGCCGAACAACAAGCTCGTCAAATCGTGCTGACGGCGAAGGATGAGGCGCTCAAAATCCGAAACGCGGCCGCAGAAGAGATCGAGCAACGACGTGCGGCTCTCCGCCTTGAAGAGGAACACCTTCAACGTCGTCGAGGCAAGTTGGACCAACGCCAAGAACGTCTGGATCAACGGGAACAGTCGCTCAACAAACGCCAAAGCGCCATTGACAAGAAACGCAATCAAGTCGAGCGGCTGATGAAAGAGCAGCAAAAGATGCTGGAGCGGATTGCCGGATTGAGTCAAGAGGAAGCCAAGGAAGAACTACTGAAAACAGTGGAGGAAAAAGCTCGTCAGGATGTAGCCCGCGTTATCCGACAAGTAGAAACAGAGGCCCGGGAGGAAGCCGATGAGCGGGCACGTAAGATTATCACCTATGCCATCCAGCGTATGGCCAGCGAGCAAGTGGCCGAGATGACCGTCTCGACGGTTCCGTTGGCTTCCGATGACATAAAGGGGCGCATCATTGGACGGGGAGGGCGCAACATACGGGCTTTTGAACAGGCGGCCGGGGTAGATGTCGTGGTAGACGACACTCCAGAGGCGGTGACAATCTCTTGTTTCGATCCCGTGCGCCGCGAGATCGCGCGGCGGGCTATGGAACGCCTGGTGATGGATGGTCGGATCCACCCCGGTCGGATTGAAAAAGTCATCGCCAACAGTCGCAAAGAAGTAGAGCGCATCATCCGTGAGGAGGGAGAGCGGGCTGCCTACGAAGCTGAAGTGCCTGGTCTGCATCCTGAACTCATCAAGCTCCTAGGACGACTCAAATTCCGCACCAGTTTTGGACAAAACCAGCATGCCCACGCCATCGAAGTTGCCAAACTTGCGGCGATGTTAGCCGAGGAACTCAAAGCTGATGCCAAAGTTGCTCGTATGGCCGGGCTGTTGCACGATATTGGAAAGGCGGTAGATTTCGAGACCGAGGGAACACACGCCAGTATCGGGGCCGATATCTGCCGACGCTATGGGGTTTCCGAAGCTGTCGTTCACTGCATCGAATCTCACCATCACGAGGTAGAGCAAAACTCAATCGAGGCTATTATCGTCGAAGCGGCGGATGCCATCTCCGGTGCCCGACCGGGGGCCAGACGCGAAAGCCTGGATTTATATCTCAAACGTATTCAATCCCTGGAGAAAATCGCCAACTCATTCAAAGGGGTGGCAGAGTCATACGCTATTCAAGCTGGCCGGGAGATTCGAATCATCGTCAGGCCGAAAGAAATTGACGATCTGGGGACAATCCAGCTTTCGCGAGACATTGCCCGCAAGATCGAGGAAGGAATGGAGTATCCTGGTCAAATTAAAGTGACGGTCATTCGAGAGGTGCGAGCGGAGGAAGTGGCGAAGTAACGTCAAGTTGATCCTGTTACTCGACATATCGGACGACAACCCTCCCGCAGGTTTGGAAGTTGCATCCATTATGTCCTAACCTGCGGGAAGGCCAGTTTGGCCAGTTTTGGATGAGCAATGAGGTGCTGATTACGAACCGCCGCGCCGAGCCTTGCCCTGGATTTTGGCCTGGGCGTGGGTGATGAAGGCCTTCTCGTCCACCAGGAAACGGTCGTGGGTTGCTATGCCCACCTGTTCATCCTCGTCCCATGCTTCGATATGGAAGGTCAGCCGTCGGCCCACCATCTCCGACAACACAGCCTGCACCCGGACGGTCAGCCCCACGGGGGTAGGCGCTACATGTTGCACATCAATGTGCCCCCCAACCGAGGTTTGGCCTGTCGGCAGATGCTCTGCTATCGCCTGTACGGCGGCCTGTTCCATCCACTGAACCAGGGCCGGAGTAGCCAGCACGTCCAACGTTCCACTGCCCAAATAGGCTGCGGTATCTACCTTCTGCACCACGTGTTGTACATCACCAACCAGACCAGGATGCAACTCGATCTTGTTCATATGTCACCTTGTTAAATAGGGCAGAATGAACCGAAAGAGACAATAGATGTCCAGGCTAACCATTCCAACCGGCAGGCCAGCCAATACCCATCGCCGCCAACGGCCCGGGACCCATTGAGAGAGCCAAACCAGCCCCAGAGCAACGGCGAGGCCAATCGGGACGAGGGCTGGAAAGAGGTAGCGCCCCTGATGTTGTACGAAAGTCAGGTTGTACCATACGAATGAGAGAAAAGTCAGCGTAGCCGAGGTGGCCAACAACATCAGACCGGCGCAAGTAGGCCAATCCAGCCGTGGACGGCGGCGGTCGCCGGCCCATCCCAAAAACCCTCCCCCTGCCAACGCCGAAAACCCCAGCAGGAGCCCATACAAAGGGCGCGGCAGTACAATCGCCATCCACCCAAATTGCCCCCAGAAGCTCTGAAAAGTCGTCTGGATAGCCCGGCCAAGCAGGCCGGCCCATCCATAGCGGGCCAACCACTCCGACGAAAGGGGTTGATTCTCGACGATAGCATTGTGTCGTGCCAGCCCCAATGGGTCGTTCCACCCGTAGACGCATCCATTGCGGATGAACCATGGAGCGGCAATCAACACCGGTGGCACAAGGATGGCAAGAATGTGTCGCCTCCACCACCGCCCATCGGGCTGTTCCTGCCATCCCCGGAGCACGACGGCCAAAGCAGCCACCACGACTACCACATAGGCCGTCGTCTTAGTCAACAAAGCTATAGCCACCAAAAGCCCCACCGTCCAAGGGGGACGAGGATCGTCTTTGCGTTGTACATATCGTACCAAGGCCCATAGCGTGCTCGCCACGATACATTCAGCCAACAAGTCGTTGTTGATGCCGGCGCTCATAGCCACGTGTTGAGGGATGAAAGCGATGAAGCTCGCCGTGAGCACAGCCAATCCTGGTTGCTGGGGAAACAGTGTGCGCACCGTTTGGAAGGCAGCGATCAATAGGCCAATGCCAAACAGCACCGACAGCATGCGGATGGGTAGGACCCGACCGGCAAACAGGCGATAGGCCGGCGTTGCTAACAAATAGTAAAGAGGAGGTTGATGATCTTCATACTCCAGGGGACGGATCGAGAGTCCTGGGGGAAACTTCTCGGTCGTCAAGCGGGTCAGATATGCCTGGTCGTAGTCGCCAGGCTCGATGATGGGGAACCGCCCTTCCTCTGCCAGTGCACGCACATAGTTGTAATGCGCCGGTTCATCGGGAACTTGCCACAAGGGAGTGTAAATAGCATAGAGGGTAGCCACTAACACATATACCACGATGACCAGCCATATCCATATTTTGTGTGGGGAAAACATATCCATGATGGCATATTGTACTCGGCGGAAGGGAATTGGCAAGTAGAGAATAGCACATAGTCTTGACAAGTATGGAACCCCCGATTATAATGTGCCTTGTTAATGAGTAGCCGCGATTGACCTGCTGGTTGACTTGTTGTGAAATTGAAAGCCCATTGTGGCCGGCTTTCGACTGCGCCACAAGGTTTCCATTGGTATTGATGGTCAGGAGAGGCTCTCATGATAGAAACCGGTTTGCTACCGGGGAAGAGAGGGGGGAAGTTTGTGACCAGAGTTGTTATAGAAGATGGCGAGTCCTTCGATTCCTTGCTGAAGCGCTTCAACAAAAAGGTGCAGAGGGATCGGGTCTTGTCTGAGGTGCGACGGCGGCGATTCTTCGAAAAGCCGAGTGTGGTTCGGAAGCGCAAAAAGGCTGCCAAGCTGCGAAAGAGCCGCCGCCAAACAATGAAGGCTAATCGGCAAAGGTACTAAGAATCTATCCGAAAAGTGGGATGGCAATCCCTGCATGCGGCTACGGGAGCAATTTTTCGGACGGGTTCTATGCAGGTGTAGGGTAAAGCGAGTCACAAATAATGAGCTTGAAACAACAGCTCCAAAGCGATTTGAAAGAGGCATTGCGTGCCAAGGACGAGCGCCGCAAATCGGTCATCCGCATGATCCTGGCAGAGATTACCAACGCCGAAATTGCCGGCGGGGGCGATCTGGAAGAGGCTGATATGGCGGCTTTGCTCCAAAAAGATGCCCGCCGACGTCAGGAGACCATTGCAGAGCTTCAACAAGCTGGCCGAACCGACCTGCTAGAGAAGGAAGAAGCGGAGCTACGGGTCCTGGAGACATACCTGCCAAAGATGCTCACACAGGAAGAGATTACCGCTGCAGCCCAGCAGGTGATCGAACAGGTTGGAGCCAGCGGGATGAAGGACCTGGGGGCCGTTATGCGGGAATTGATGCCGAAGATGAAAGGACGCGCAGACGGTCGTCTCGTCAATCAGGTTGTTCGTGAATTATTGGCAAACTAGTTCTCATTCAAGTTGGTGAGTAAGACACTAGCAAGGGAGCGCATTATGTGCTCCCTTGTGTCACTTTTAGACAGATGACAAACCGGTCTGATTTCAATGTGTCGGCCACCGGAGACAACCGGCCGGCCTGGTGGGTGTGGGGACGGCTGTTCCTGCTAGGGGCACTATTGACGGGACTGACAACACTGGCGATGGTACGACCATTCTGGCAGATCACGGCCCTATCGTCCACACGTGTTGTTCTGGAGGCCGGAGAAGTGGCCCCCTACGACATTCGCGCTCCCCGTCGTGTGACTTTCGAGAGTGAGATACTGGGAGCAGAGGCCCGGCAACAAGCCGCGGCAGCCGTCGAGCCAATCTACACTCCGCCAGACCCCTCTCTGGCGCGTCAGCAACTGGATCGCGCCCGTCAGGTATTGGATTACCTGGGGTCGGTACGGGCCGATCCACTGGCATTCCCGGCTCAAAAGCGCGGGTGGATCCTGGCAGTGGAAGAGTTGTCCGATCTTCCCACAGAAACGTTGAATGCGATCCTTTCTCTGCCCGATGAGAGTTGGGACCGCGTCGTGTTGGAGACGCTGGCTGTGGTGGACCAGGCAATGCGGCGAGAAATCCGCGATGGTCGTCTGGGCGAAGTACTGGAAGAGGTCCCCGCCTGGGTCAGTCTGGATATGTTGGACGAGGAGGTAACGGTCACCGTTGCATTGGCGCAACGATTCCTGGTTCCCAACTCTTTCCTCAATGTAGAAGCCACAGCAGCGGCTATAGAACGGGCGCGACAGGAAGTCCCCCCCGTTCTGCGCACGTTCGAGGCTGGCGAGATCATTGTGCGGGAAGGAACGCGAGTGACCCCACTGGATATCGAGGCACTGGATCAGATGGCATTACGACAGCCGCAGATTCAGTGGGCCGATTGGGTGGGAGCCGCCTTGATGGCGACTGTGATGACTGTGTTGTTGGGCATCTATCTGGGGAACACACAACCCACGGTGCTGTGGACCGGCCGTCAACTTCTTTTATTGGTCTTGCTGATTGGATTTTCCGTGCTGGCCGCCGGTTTGATGGTCCCCGCCGGCGTGGTACTACGCTACCTGACCCCGGCCCCCACCCTGGCACTGTTGGCTACGGCTACCCTGGGGCTTCACCCCGGCCTAGCAGCGGCGATTTTCCTGGGCGGGGTCACGGGGGTAATCGCCGATTACTCCCTGGAAATGGCCATCTATACCACACTGGGGGGACTGACCGGGGCGTTACTCCTGGGACGGATTGAGCGCATCAGTGCACTTTTTCGGTCGGGACTCTACATTGCATTGACTCACATAGTCGTCATTATCGTCTTTCGTCTGTTCGAAGGGGGAAACCAACAGCCGACCGATGTGCTGATATCGCTATTGAGCGGAGTGGGCAACGGGGGGATCTCGGCTAGTTTGGCGCTGGGTGGGCTGTTCCTGATCGGCCCACTGTTCGACCTCACGACTACCATCCGATTGATCGAACTGAGCCGCCCTGACCATCCATTGTTGCAGCGTCTCCTGCGGGAGGCAACGGCCACCTATCATCACAGCCTGATGGTTGCCAATCTGGCAGAGCAGGCCGCGGAGCATATCGGGGCCGATGCGTTGTTGACTCGCGTTGGGGCGTACTATCATGATGTGGGGAAGATCGCCCGTCCGTATTTCTTCACGGAAAATCAGGCGCAGGGCATCAATCCACATGACCGTCTGGACCCCCGGACCAGCGCACAAGTGTTGATTGGGCACGTTCAAGACGGGATCGAACTGGCACGCCGATATAGATTGCCGGCGCGGGTACGGGCGTTCATCTCCGAACATCACGGCACAAATCGGGTCAGTTTCTTATATGAAAAAGCGATCGCAATGGCGGACGATCCGAAACAAGTCAATCCTAACGATTTCCGGTATCCGGGACCTAAACCGCAAAGCAAGGAAACTGCCCTGGTAATGTTGGCTGATGGATGCGAAGCTGCCGTCCGCTCGGCTCGCCCCGCCAGCCCCGAAGAGGTCACGCAGATCGTTCAACGGATCATTGAGCAGCGGATCGCCGATAGTCAGTTGAGCGAAAGCGGTTTGACGTTGCGAGATGTGGAGCAAATCCGAGAAGCCCTGGCGACCTCCTTGCGGGGTGTATTCCATCCCCGGATCACCTATCCACCCTCCGTAGAGAAGGCCAAGGAAGTGGAATGAGGTAGAGAGGCGGAAATATGTCAGAGCACACCATAGAGGTGCAGATACTCTCAGAAGAAGCTCTTCAGATGGAGCAAGAGGTAGGGCAAGAACCTCTACGATTGGCGGCGATGGCCGTGTTGCAGACATTGGCAGGCAACACGCCTGGTGAGTTGACTGTGGTAATCACGGGTGACGAGACATTGCAAACGTTGAACTGTCGGTATCGCGGAGTTGATGCACCAACCGATGTGCTGGCGTTCCCGGACGAGACGCGGAGGCCGTTCGTCGGCGCACCGGGGATACCGCGCTATTGGGGAGATGTGATCATTTCGTTCCCCCAGGCTAAACGGCAGGCAGCGGAAGCCCACCATTCGGTGACGGCGGAACTGCAATTGCTGGTGATCCATGGAGTGTTGCATCTCCTGGGTTTCGATGATCAGGAGTCGAAAGAGCGGGAACGGATGTGGGCCGCACAATCCCAAATTTTGCATCAGCTTGGCTTGCACATTCAGATGCCGGAGTGACGCTCTCCATAGAAGTTGGGGAAGTTACATATGGAGTTGTGCGGATGATGCGCAGTCGGAACATACTCGATAGTTTTCGATTCGCGTTTTCGGGACTGTGGTACGCGCTCCAAACCCAACGCAATACGCGCATCCATCTAGCAATCGCTGCGGCGGTTGTGGCTTTAGGGAAGTGGTTGGATATCTCTCCATCGCAATGGGCGCTTTTGGCGCTGACGATTGGTTTCGTGCTGGTGGGAGAAATGATCAACACCGTGGCCGAGACGTTGGTAGATATGATCACCCCAACGTACCACCCACTGGCAAAGGTGGTCAAGGACGTTACGGCGGGTGCTGTTCTCTTGACGGCGATAGTCTCAATAGTGGTAGGATTATTGGTCCTGGCTCCTCCCTTATGGGAGCAGGTAGGACGTTTGTTTTAGAGTTGGAGAGTGAGTACAGTATGAACACGGAACAACCGGTGTATTTGACGGCTGAAGGGATCAGGAAACTACGCGAGGAATTGGACCGTCTGGTGCATGTGAAACGACCCGCACTGGCCGAACGCTTACATAAAGCAATTCAACAGGGCGATCTTTCCGAGAACGCCGACTACATTGCCGCTAAGGAGGAACAAGGATTTTTAGAAGGGCGCATCCAGCACATCGAGGCGATGCTGCGTAACGCGATTCTCATTGAAGAAAACAGCTCTTCTGGCCAGGTGGCATTGGGTAGTCGGGTGACCATTGTAGAAGATGGATCGGACGAGCAGGAGACCTTTCGCATCGTTGGGCCGGTCGAAGCTGACCCCCTGAGTGGGAAAATATCGAACGAGTCCCCGCTGGGACGAGCGCTGATGGGACATCGGGCCGGGGATGTAGTTGTCGTAGCAGCGCCGGCAGGGGAGACGACCTTTCAAATCGTAACAGTTGAATGAGCGAGGTCTGTGACCAGAGATACGAAAACCCGGAGAATGCCCCGCTGCTCGAAGCACGGCGCTTGTGTAAGGCGTATCCAGATGGCTGGACTCTACACGACGTCAGTTTCCATATTGAGCAGGGGAGACGTCTCTGTCTGTTAGGCCCCTCTGGATGTGGAAAGACAACCCTGTTGCGTCTGATCGCCGGCCTGGAATCCCCCGACAGCGGGCAGGTCTTCATAGAGGGAAATGATGTTACGACTACCCCGCCGCACCTGCGGGGGGTTGGGCTGATGTTCCAGGAATATGCTCTCTTCCCCCACAAGGATGTTTTTGGCAATGTGGCCTTTGGATTACGTATGGCCGGTATGAGGAGAACGGAGATCAACACACGGGTCAGAGAGGTGTTAGAGTGGGTTGGGTTGACCGGGTTCGAGCAGCGAGACGTAGGCCAACTTTCCGGGGGAGAACGTCAGCGGGTTGCCCTGGCACGCAGTCTGGCTCCTCATCCCCGTTTACTAATGCTGGATGAACCCTTGGGAGCACTGGACCGCACGTTGCGGGAGCGCTTGATGGCCGATCTGCCCCGCATCCTGCGACGGGCCGGGGTGACCACCATCGTCGTTACCCACGATCAGGAGGAGGCCTTCTCCCTCGCCGACCGAGTGGTCCTGATGCGTGCCGGTCGCGTCGAGCAGATCGGGACACCGGAGGAAGTTTACTCCCGACCGGTATCGGTGTGGGCAGCGCGGTTCCTGGGGTTGACCAATCTGCTTCCCGGCTGCTGGCTGGCAGATGGACAAGTTGAGACGGATTTGGGGCGGCTGTCCGTGGCGGAATCGGCCCGTGCAGGAACGGAGTGTCGCCCCCCTACAACTGATGTCTGGCTGCTGATTCGCCCGGAGGCCGCTCAGTTTGACATACGCAACGATGCGAATGATGTCAACGATACTGCCGCGAACGTTGTACGCGGCGTCGTGGCTGAACGGGTATTTCGTGGGGAGCGATACCGGTTGCTGATACGCCATCCCAGCGGGATAGAAATGACGTTTCATATCCCTGCCCAGGCCGGACGACGGCTTCCGCCGGTCGGCGAGAGCGTGACGTTCTCTCTTTCCCCGCGGGCGTTGATGGTGTTACCGGTTGTCGAGTGAGGTGAGTGTTACACTGGCGCCTTTGGGCGGACGGAAATCATAATTTCCTCCACCAGGTGGCCAGTGTCAATCGCCTTGAGGAGGTATCGGAAAGCTCCGATCCGTTGCGCTTCTGCCCATTCGTCTGCGTCGGGATAGGAGGTAAGCACGATCAGGCTGGCCAAGGGGCACTCTCGAGCCAGATGGCGGAGCGCCTCTAGTCCCTGCCCATCAGACCGTTTGGTTTCCAGCAGGATGACATCCGGGGCCAACCGGACGGCATCTCGAAGACCAGTCCGCCAACAGCCGGTACAACTGACAATCTCCACTTGCGGGACTGTGCGCAGCCGGGCTTCGAGAGCCTCTCGTACTGCATCGTGATCATCAATGATGAGTAAGCGAATCGGTGCCATATTGTCGTATAGTATACCGGAATCTTTTTCCTCCCGTTAGTGTCATCCATCCCGATTTCATCTGACGTTTGTACGAACCCACAAAACATGCGACGCACCTCCGAGGTGCGTCGCATGTTTTTATGGCTTCACACATCATCCTAGCAGGGTGACAATGTGCTGCAGTACCGCGCGTCCAGGATCTCTAGATTCAATTCCCGCATAGCGGCGACCAATTCCTCTTCCGGCACGTCAGCGACTTTGATCGTTAGCAACCGATTGGTGGGGTCTTCGCCCATGATGGTGCCCAGGGCCAGAATGTTTCCTCCCAACTGGGCAACTTTGCCGGCGATCTGGGCCAGACGCCCTTTTTCGTTCGGCACCAGTATGCTCAACCGTACCCCTTCTTCCCGGGCGCCGAGCAATTCCAGGAATATCTTGAATAGGTCGGTCTCGGTGATGATGCCTACCAACTTGTCATCATGCATCACAGGCAGGCCGCCGATTTTATTGTCGGCCATAATGCGGGCAGCTTCCTCCAGGGTAGTGTCCTCTGTGACGGTAATGACGTCTTTGGTCATAATGTCCCGCACCTTGATCCTGGAAAGCAGATAGGGAATCTCGTATATACTGAGGGTAGTGGCCGGTGATGGGGAAACCTGGAGCAAGTCCAACTCGGATACAATACCGACCAGCTTGCCTTGTTTGTTGATCACTGGCAAGCGGCGGATTTTCTCACTGTGCATCAGTTGTAGCGCCTTGTCTACCGACGTGTCGTCGGAGACAGTAATCGGTCGGTGAGTCATTCGTTCGCCAACTAACATTGTTCCTCCTCGTATAATAAGTTTGCCAGGAAGCGGTATCTCAGGGATAATGGCCGTGTATTCGGAGCGGTCAGGTGGGCAGTTCTACGCCTCCGTGTTGCACCGTCAGGTGACTTCTGAGGCAAGACTGTTGCCCACGCCGAGCGGCACTTCAAACTCGCATGCTGTTCCCGTGCGGCTCAGGGCTGCCGCCAGAGTTCTAATCCACGAGGCTGTTGCTCTGCTCGGTTCCCTGGGATACCCTCCTGTCCTCTCTGGATGACATCCCCCAAAGGGGTATGCTATATGAACAATTCAACCCTATGTATGGTGCTGATGTTCACCTGAAGGAGATTGGACACTGTTCGGTTCTAGTTGCCACAAGGCGAATTCGGTCGCCGAAGTGAGGCAGGCACTTGACATGTTGCCAGGAGTGAGGATAATGAGCAAAGCAAACCCAAGTCTACCCCGTCGAGAGAAAGAGAGGGGCTATGCTCAGAGTCCTCGTTTGCC
>CAZXVB010000047.1:0-2524 GCA_964643875.1 uncultured Anaerolineales bacterium
ATGGTCAGATTGCCCTCTCGGCGTCAGCCTCCACGTCTGGCGAGTATGTGTTCTAGGTAGTCAGTAAAGCGATAGGCGGATCTCGCTTTCAAGGGGCTCGCTGTGGCCAGTCTCTTGACCGCGCCGTAGTGGAAGGGCGGATAGTTGCGGAGGGAAAAATGGCAGAAGCTTTTCTAGGGCTGGCAACAGCGTTCGGCCTATCGACAGCAGCCGGGTTGAACGCCTACATCCCTTTGTTGGTCGTGGCGCTGCTGGGCCGCCTGACTCCCTGGGTCACGTTGAACAAGCCCTGGGATGCACTCGCCAGTTGGTGGGTGATCGGGACGTTAGGTGTTTTATTGGTCGTAGAAGTGTTAGTGGACAAGGTGCCGGCAGCCGACACAACCAATGACATCATCCAGACGTTCATCCGCCCGGCGGCCGGGGCGATCCTGTTTGCCTCCACGACAAAGGCCATTGGGCTGCATCCCGTGTTGGCGGCGATCTGTGGTGTGATTCTGGCCGGCGGTGTCCACGCGGTCAAAGCGGGAGGCCGGCCGGTCATCACGGCCGCCACCGCCGGCATCGGCAACCCGGTTGTGAGTACCATCGAGGATATTATTGCATTGATCACGTCGGTATTGGCCATTGTAGCGCCCTTCCTGGTCGTCGTGTTGATTCTGATTGTGGCCGGCGTGATTACCTGGTGGTTGCTGCGTAGACGACAACGCCGATGGTATTGACCATCCCTGCCTTATGGGAGGATTCGGTTGTTCAATGATGATATGATGATGGTTAACGGGGGAAATTCGTGCTCACTCAGAAACTTTCCAGATACCCCATAGCTCACCTACCGACCCCACTGGAACCGTTGCCTCGCCTGAGCGCCCAATTGAACGGCCCGGAGTTATGGATCAAGCGGGATGACCAGACCGGGCTGGCGACTGGCGGCAACAAGGTTCGCAAACTGGAGTTCCTGATTGCCGATGCCCTTTCCCAGGAAGCGGACATCGTCATCACCGGTGGAGCCGGACAGTCGAATCACGCTCGTCAGACGGCTGCAGCGGCCGCCAAAGTGGGATTGGCCTGTCGGCTAGTCCTGCGCGGCGCTGCTCCCCCGGAGATTCAGGGCAATCTGCTACTCGACCACTTGTTGGGGGCGGAGATCGTCTGGGCCGGCGACCAGCCGCTGGCGGATGTAATGGCCGCCCAGGCTAAGGCGTTGCAGGCGGAGGGGCGTCGCCCCTACGTGGTTCCCTACGGCGGCAGTAATCCCATTGGCGCCAGCGGATACGTTGCAGCGTTGGAGGAGCTGGAGGCGCAATCCGCCGAGCGGAATGTGCATTTCGATCACATTGTTCTGGCTTCATCCAGTGGAGGGACCCAGGCCGGTCTGGTCGTAGGGGGGCAGGCATTGGACTACACCGGCCGCATCCTGGGAATCAGTGTGGACCTGCCCAGCGATAGACTCCGGCTGCTGGTGGCCGGATTGGCCACGGGGACGGCGGAATACCTGGGAATCGGCCGGGAATTTACCCCCGACGAGATCCACGTCGAAGATGGCTACCTGGGAGGTGGATACGCCGTGATCAGCGACCTGGAGCGCGATGCCATCCGCACGATGGCCCAAGCGGAAGGCATCTTGCTCGATCCGGTCTACACTGGCCGGGCCTTCGGGGGACTGTTGGACCTGATCCAGCAAGGGACATTTCAACCGGGAGAGCGTGTGCTCTTCTGGCATACGGGGGGCACCGGCGGCCTGTTTGGGCACGCTAGAGAAGTATTGTCCGGTTGAGGTTGCCTCCTTTCGGCTATGCCGTCGGGCTATGCAGCCGCCTGACAGACGTGGGGCGAGTTTGTGTTCGGCGACTGAGGGAACCCGAATCGCAGTGCCCGTTATGCGAGTCGAAAAGCACCTCTCTCACGCGGTGGGCCAGAGCGACAAACGCGCTGGACTCCATCATCGCTTCACGGCGTGGTCGCGGGAGGCTCACCGTTACCTCTTCCAAAATCCGCCCTGGCGATGTTCCCAACACCAACACCCGGTCGGCCAGGAAGATTGCCTCGCTGATCGAGTGAGTGACCATCACCACCGTTTTGCGTCGTTCCTGCCAGATACGGAGCAGCTCACACCCCATCCGTTCCCGAGTCAGGGCGTCCAGAGCGCCGAAAGGTTCGTCCAGCAGCAAGACGCACGGATCGTGGATCAGCGCCCGCGCCAACGCCACCCGTTGGGCCATCCCACCGGAAAGCTGCGCTGGATACACCTCCTCGAAGCCGGTCAGCCCCACCAGATCAATCAACTCCTGAGCGCGGTGACTGGCATGCGCGCGGCTTTCTCCAACTAACGTCAACGGCAACATCACGTTCTCGATCACCGTCCGCCAGGCCATCAAGGTGGGTTGTTGGAAGACAAAACCCACGTCCCGGCACGGACGGGTGACCGGTTTCCCGGCCAGATAGACCTGGCCGGCGACCGGTTTGGCCAATCCGGCCAGGACGCGCAACAAGGTTGTCTTGCCGCCGCCGGAGGGTCCCACCAGCG
>CAZXVB010000047.1:2624-12734 GCA_964643875.1 uncultured Anaerolineales bacterium
CCGGCCAGGACGCGCAACAAGGTTGTCTTGCCGCCGCCGGAGGGTCCCACCAGCGTCAGGAACTCCCCCTCGGCAACTTGAAATGAGACGTCCTCAAGAACGGGAACGGGAACCGTCCCGCCTGTCCCGTTTTGGGGGTATACGGCCCGGATATCGCTCACCGATAGGATAGGGTGGGGGGCGTGATTTTCCTTTTCTCCCTGGTTATGGTAAGTATTCATTGCTGAACGCCGCTTCGACGGAGACCGACTCCGTGAGTAGACCGGCTGCCTGCATCACTTCGGCGGTCTGCTGCCAGGCTGCCAGGTCGGACCAGCCCAATGGGTCGCCCTGCCAGTACGGAAGCGTTGCCTCCAGAACGACCCGCTGCATACGGGTATTTTCGGGTGTGTCCAGCCCCTCGACGTACTGTTGACAGATCTCGAAGGCGGTGTCCGGATCCGCTAACGTATCCGACAAGCCGCGTAGGAAGGCACGGGCCATCGCCCGCACCAACTGAGGACGTTCCTGTAGCGTGCGTTCGTTGGTGATCAACCCATTGGAGACCAGGGTGGCATAGTCGGCTACCGGAATGAGGGTGATGTCGTGGCCGGACTGAGTCAGTTGGATCGGTTCGTTGTTGGCGTAGACGACGGCCGCATCTACCTGACCGGTCGTCAGGTTGGCCAACGCTGTATACCCAATGACTTCCAACTGGACATCGGTATCCTCCAGGCCGACGGCCGTTCTTAAGGCTTGCCAACCGATGTAGCTGGCTCCAAAGGTTTCTGGGATACCCAATTTGTGTCCCTGCAGGTCTCGCGGAGAACGAATACCGCTTTCTTTCAATGCCACGATGGCCACAGGGAAGCGACGGAACCAGTTCACCACGGTTACCACAGGCAGGTCCTGAGCGCGGGCCAGCAGTACCTGATCGCCACTAGCGATGGCGAAAGGAAGCTCTCCGGCCCCTACCAAACGAACCCCATCGGTCTCCCAGCTATAATCGAAGGACAACACGATTCCCTCGTCGGCAAAATATCCCCGCTCCACGGCCACATACCAGGGAGCGAACTGGACATTGGCAACGAAACCCATTGGCAACCGGATCATCTCTACTTGCCGATTCACCGTTTCATCCACTACTTCTGGCCTTTCACTGGTGCAGGCCGTCCAATGCCCCGCGCCCAACCCTAGCAATAGGACTAACGACACCACCCGTACCCAAGACAAGCCCTGACTTTTCACGTTTACCTCCTCAAAAGACTCTGTTTTTGATTTCACTCACACTGCTCGCTGCCAACGCGAGAGGGCATACTCCCCCAGCGCCACGATCCCATAGAGGGATTGGGCCAGAATCACCAACGTACCGATGCCCACGAAGACCAGGGGGGTATCGTACAATTGTTGTCCCTGCTTGAGCAGGTATCCCAGACCCCGGTCGGAGGCGACGAACTCCCCCACCACAGCGCCGATGACCGACAGCGTGGCCCCCATCTTCAACCCGCTTAACAGGACAGGCAGCGAAGCGGGCACTTCCAACAGCCATAACATCTGCCAGCGGTTCGCTTCCAGTGTGCGCATCAGGTCGCGCAAATCCCGGCTCACAGAACGCACGCCGACCATCGTGTTCATCAGGATCGGGAAGAAGACGATCAATGCACAAACCAACACTTTGGAAAAGGTACCGGTACCAAACCAGATCACCAACAGTGGTGCAACGGCGACCGTCGGCACCGATTGAGAAGCCACGATGTACGGCGTCAACAAACGTTCAGCCGGCGGTGAGTGTACCAACAGATAGCCCAAGACTATCGCCGTCAACGCTCCCAGTCCCAACCCCAATAACACCTCACGCAGCGTTACCGCCGTGTGGAGCCATAGGGCTCCGTTGGCGATGAGATCGCCCCACCGCTCACAGACAGCACTTGGAGAGGGAAGAATGAAGGTTGGATACTCTCCCAACCAGATCACCCCTTGCCAGATCAACAGGAAGAGGCCCATACTCAAGCCAACAGAGGCTCCCTGTCCCATCCACTTTGGTTTCCGAACTTTCTGTCGCTTCATCCCACATTTTCCCCAGAACAAAAGAAAACCCCGAAGGCCATAACCTTCGGGGTATAACCGACATACATAAAGATGCCCCGTGTGGGGGCGATTTGCCTTCTCCCATCCGGACTTTTACCGTCGGCTCCGGACTCAGCAGCAGCGTTGTCACTGCCGCCATCACCGGATCTACCACTATTGCGGCTCGCGGGCTTATCGAGCGTCAGCAGGCTTTGGCTTTCATTCCAGGTTCGCGCTGACGATCAACTTACCGCCGGTCGGGAATTTCACCCTGCCCCGAAGGCTTCGATATGTGAGCGCCTAATCTCAACTGGTAAGACGCTGAATTTCCCTCAAATTATAGCCGCTCACACTTATCTGTCAAGCGAGCCTCATAACGGCCAGTGATACTATGCCGATCGGTCTCGCTGGCCATAAGTTTCCTCTTGCGTTGCGCTCGAACCGTTTCACCCGTGGGGCGAGCAAAGCGCGGCAGCCCCTAATTACAACACGAGTTTGACCAGAGTAAGGAGGCCCAGCACAGTGATGGCAATCCCGATCGCCCAACGCAACTTTTGCGTGGGTATGTTCTTGACTGTGAGAGCAGCGAAGGGCACCGAGAGCACAGCCCCCAGGACGAGTGAGGGGGTCAATGTCCACTCCACCACACTGCTTCCTGTCAGTATATAAGTGAGCACGCCGACGATGCACACCAGTCCCTCGGCCAGCGACGTGATGCCGATAGCCTCTTTGCCATCCACCCCCGCCAGTATTTGGCCGCCGGTGACGAGTGGGCCATACCCGCCGCCACTGAGCCCCTTATTGAGTGCGGCGATGAGCCCTAGCCCGACCACTCTCTTCCACGAGAAGGCGAAAGTCTTACCAATGGTCAGCAGAATGCCAATACCCATGCTCAGCACGAGCACACCAATGTAAGTCTTGAGCACCCACTTGGGCACGTTCACGGCGATGGCGACGGCTACCAGCGTGCCAATGATACTGCACGCCGCTAGGACCAGAGCAACCTTGAGCGGATGCGATCCCGGTTTGAAGTTGACGTTGCCACACCCGTGGTGGAATATCCCCGCCAGGATGCCGGTCAGGAATTCCGAAAGTAGCACCGAAGGTACAATCTGCGTCGGTTCGTACCCTGCTAGGAGCAGGATGGGGGTGAGGGTGGTGCCGTACCCCATGCCCAGCGTCGAGTCAATGTATTCGCAGAACAGCGCAAGCAAGAGGAAGGGCCAGTGAATTTGGATAGGCATATCGTTTCTTCTCCTGATAATAGTACAGTATTTCTAGCGTTTTTGTCGGCAATTACCAAAAATATAAAAGTGTGCAGGGAGAGATTTACTCCGCAATCAGATCGGCCAAGGTGGTTCTTTCCATAATCTCGGCCACAGCATCGCGCACCTCTTTCATCACCCGCCGCAAGCCACAGGCCTCCATATTGGGGCAGCCGCAGGGCTCGTAGGCCGTCTCGCTCACGCAACTGATGGGAGCCAGTGGCCCATCCAGCAGGCGCACGACTTCCGCCAGGTTGATCTGGTGCGGAGGTCGGGCCAGGTAGTATCCTCCTTGAGGTCCTTTGTGACTGTGCACTATTCGGCCATGCTTAAGTATGAGCAGAATCTGTTCCAGGAACCTGAGCGGAATGTTATTCCGCTCGGCCAGATCTTTATTCCGTACTGGTCCCTCGCCGTAGTGCATAGCTAGGTCCTGCAGGGCCCGCAAGCCGTATTCGCCTCGTTTTGAGAGTTTCACTGTTTAATTCATGGGTATCTGTCCAGGCATCATGCCTGATAGGCCTGGGCTTTGAGATGTACACGGATTTGACACATTTTTGACAGAGCGCTTACCTGATTTGGGTAAATACTTGTGCATATGGGCAGTCAGCCCAGATTCTCAATCAGCATGGATTTACGGCTGACTTTGACTCCGATGGTGCTAAGGTAGCGACGCACCAAACCAGTCTTGCCAATGGCGAAATCGCCTAACGGACACACCTTTTTTTGAAGCAACGGCATTCTCCTCCAGGCATTTGTCGTTACCGTCCTTGATGAGTTGAATGATATATCACTGTATCCTCTTTGTCAAGGTCAACCGGAGCCGGGGTATAGTTCAGATTTTAGGGGGAAAGGAGAGGAGGTAGTCTTGCGAAATGAGGGACGGGGGGTATACTTGTATCAACTAACAGTTACTATTCGGGCCAACGGTTGAAACCGCGCCTGAGGAGCTAAAGCTGGCTATCCACGCAGGTGGACAGGCGCGCCCACGCAGGTGGACGCTTGGCTGCCAGCCCTCCAGAGGTGATTTCAATCGCTAACAGAAGTAGTTTGAGTAGGATGGGATGTGGGGGTTTGCGGGCAGCGAAGCTGCCCGCAAACCCACGTCCTTCACTGCTATGAAAGCCGCATGTTTTGCCGGAAGGCCCAGGCCCCGCCATTTATCCACTGCTGCTGACGGACGGCCCCGCATAAATGGGGGAGGCCTGGGCTTTCATTTGCGCGGGTGGTCGTGGTGGCGACCATTGATGACTCCTTCCCCCGTACGCAGGAGCAGCACAGAAGGAGTGGCTGGGTAGTCCCCCCCGTTCGCAGGGGGGAAGCCTGTCCTCCCCCGTTCCACGGGGGGAGCTAGAGGGGGGCGCGATCCATGCATAGCCACTTTGTGAGATCTGAAAGTACTGGCACCTTCCAAAGTGCGTCGCACGTCATTTTATTACTTCTCAACGCCATCCGCAGCAGGCAATGTAAAGTAGAAGATACTCCCTTTCCCCACCTGGCTTTCGACGCCTGCCTGTCCTCCTAACTTCTCCACGATCCGCCGCACGATGGAAAGCCCTAACCCATGCCCCTCGATTCGCAGGTTGTTCAGACGGGTGAAAGGGACGAATAACTGGGCTTGTTCTTCCGGCGTCAAGCCGCGGCCGTTGTCCCGTACCCAAAAACGGACGTATCCTTTCTGAGGGGGGGCACTTCCCAATCCCACCCGTGGGGGGCTGCCGCCATATTTAATGGCATTACTGATGTAATTTATCCAAATTTCTTCTACCCAGGGAGCATATCCCACTGCGGCATCCCAGTCCTCCGGTCGGTCGGGGATGACGATTTCGGCTTGATGTTGGATAATCATATGCTCCAGCTGTCGGAGCGCTTCGTCGGTGATGGCTGCCATATCCAGCTGCTCCAGGGGGACTTCTTGCTTGCGGACACTGGCCAACAAGAGCAGTTCTTCAATGATGTTGACGGCTTTCTGGGCGCTGGAGTGGATTGATTGCACGATGTTCCGCCGCTCTTCGTCACCGATGCGGTCGTCATCTTCCAGCAGGTAAGTGAACCCTATCACGTTCCCCAAAGGGTTTTTCAAGTCGTGGGCCACGGTATGGGCAAAGGCATCCAGTTCTGCAATCAACTCGTCGCGATGGGCGATCTGTGCCAGTAATTGTTTTTGTAGATCCCGGATGGTGAGGTGGGTACGCACTCGTGCCAGCACTTCTTCCTGTTGGAACGGCTTGGTGATGTAATCCACGCCGCCAGCCTCGAAACCCCGTACTTTGTCGGCTGTGTCCGCCAGCGCCGTGATGAAGATCACTGGAATGTCGGCTGTGGTTTCGTCCGCTTTGAGATGGTGGCAGGTTTCGAATCCGTTCAGATCGGGCATCATAACATCAAGCAAGATGATGTCCGGCCGGGCATACCGGGCGCGTTTTAGAGCGCTTTCTCCATTTTCTGCCACCAGCACGTGGAATCCGGCGCTCTCCAGGTACTCCATCAGAACCGCCAGGTTGGTCGGATTGTCGTCTACGATCAAAACTGTGTGTCGTTGTGGTTCCATCTTTGCTTTTTCCTCATTTCGGGTAACACGCTTCGGGTAGCACGCTACCTTACAGCGATGGCATCGTCTACATCCAGGTATGTCTCCAGTAGGTGGCAGATCTCATCGATCTGAAACGCATCGGCCAGGTGGCGGATCTCAGTCGCAAACGCCTGCCACTGTGGATCAGCGGTCACCAGTCTTTCGATTTCCCGGCGGAGAGCCCGTAGATCACCCCGCATCGCGTGTTCGTACAGCGTCGAAAGGAGTGCTGGTGGTGGTGGAGTCATTTCCGTCGCTGCCATCTCCATAGTTGGGGCACGGTCTGCAGGCTCCTGAGTGGGGGCAAAGATCCACGTTAGGTTGAGATGCTGTCCCAGTTGGCCTAGCAACTGATCCATCTGGATCGGTTTGGCGATGAAAGCGTCACAGCCAGCTTGGAGACTTTTCTCCCGCTCATTTTCCAGAGCGCTGGCCGAAATGGCAATGATGACGACTTTCTGCAGAGCTGGAATCTGGCGAATGCGGCGTGTCGCCTCGAAGCCGTCCATTGTCGGCATCAACAGATCCATCAGGATGGCATCGGGGTGCCATCTCGTGGCCATCTCAATGGCTTGTTGCCCGTTCTTGGCCTCTGCCGTTTCGAACCCCAGTGACCGGAGCAAATCATTCAGCATGGCGCGGTTCTCCGCTCGGTCGTCCACGATCAGGATTTTTCGTGGCGGGCCTTCGAAAGCGACGGTTGGAGGGGAAGTTGATGGGAGTGTGTATTCCTCTTCAACAGACGTAGATCGAACGAGCGGCATCTTAATCTCGAACCAGAAGGTGCTCCCTTTTCCCACTGTGCTCTCCACGTACAATTCCCCTCCCATCATCTGAACGAGCCGCCGACTGATGGTGAGACCCAGTCCGGTGCCCTCGGCCTGGCGATGGCGGTATTGGACTTGTTGAAAAGGCTCGAAGATGGCTTCTAATTGGTCCGCTGGAATACCGATGCCGGTATCCTCCACCTGAAAACGAACTTTCCGGGCAGGCATAGCGGATTCTCTCTCGATGACACGAGCAGTCGAGTCGCGGCACTCGTCCGGTGCGCTTTCACCTTGCGCAGCCCATCCAACCTTGAGAGTCACGTAGCCCGCCTGGGTGAACTTGATCGCGTTGCCCAATAGATTGATGAGTACTTGTCGGAGCTGCTTCTCGTTCCCTTGCACGGCATAGGGCCAATACTGGCCGGTCTCGTCGGCTAATTCCTCGGGCGTCAGAGGACGGTCGTGCTCGAAATCGAATGGTTGATAGTTGAAGAGCAGCCCTTTTTGATCGGCGCGGACGCGAATCATAGCTGTGAGATCGTCCAGGAAAGTGGCCAGGTTGAAGTTGGTGGGATGAAACTCAATCTTGTTCGCTTCAATCTTAGAAAGGTCAAGAATGTCGTTGATGATATTCAGCAGGTGTTGCCCACTGCGTTGTATGATCATCAATCCTTCGCGCTGCCGCTCAGTCAGATTGGGATCCATCAAAAGAATCTGAGCATATCCCAGAATGCCATTGAGGGGCGTGCGAATCTCGTGGCTCATATTGGCCAGAAACGTGCTTTTGGCCCGGTTGGCGGATTCGGCCGCCACTGTCAGCTCGTTGGCGCGTAGCAGAGCCGCGTCCAATTCGGAAATGGTTGCCATCAACATCCGTTCGTTTTCCTTGCGCTTGCTGATGTCCCGGATGATGGCAATTGCATGCTGCTCTCCCTGCATAACAACATCGGAGATAGACATTTCAACCGGGAATGTGCTCCCATCCCGTCGTAGGGCTACCACTTCTAAAAGTTTACCAAATACAACGCCCTCGCCAGTAGTCGCATAACGAGCCATACCGGCTTCATAGTCAGAGCGGTAGTCGGACGGAGCTATCAGCGCATGGACGGTACTGCCAATGGCCTCCTGGGTCGCATAGCCGAACATCCGCTCGGCGGCTTTGTTCCAGAAAGTGATCTTTCCCTGATTGTTAATCATGATGATGGCATCCTGGGCAGCCGCGCTCAGCGTGCGGAACTTCTCTTCGCTTTCCCGGAGAGCTTCCTCGGCCTGTACTCGTTCGGTGACGTCTTCTGTATGCATCAAAACCAGATCTGGTGGAACGAAAGCGAAGCGAAATACCAGGTTGCGATGTTCGTCCGTTGTCGGGTGCCGAGAGTGCGTCTCACGTTGAATGGGGAGCTTTTGCGTGTAACAATGCGCAAGGGCCTCGACGATCTCCGGCTGATCTGGATACATCTCCTCGGCGGTCATTCCCAGGTAGTGCGCGATGTATCCCTGTGTGACGGCTGCTGCGGCGTCGTTGTAATCGCTTAGAACGAAATGTTCTCCTTGTTTCTGCCACGTGTACGTTGGAATGGGGATGTTTTTGTATTGGGCCTTCAGTGTGGCCAGACTTTTTCGGAGTTCGGCCTCTAATTCCAGGCGTTTGGTCACATCACGAGCGATGATGAATAGTGCCTCTCGCCCGGCCCATCGTCCACGGGAGATCTTGGCCTCCAGGGGGATCAAGGTGCCATCGCGAGCAACGACCGGCAGGCGATACGTCAGCACTTGATCATTGTCTGAGCGGTGGAGTATGTTGCGCAGGGATGATTGGTATTCAGGGGGAATTGCGTTGGTAATGTGTTTGCCGTACAACTCATCGGGCAAATATCCCATCCGTTCTAGCAACGCCGGATTGAAATCAATCAAAGCGCCATCCATGTCCAGAATCGCGATCAAGTCATCGGCGGTGTTGAACAGCGTACGTAAGTTCTGACGGCTTTCCTGCAAAGCTGCTTTGGCTTCTAGCAGAGCCAGAGCCTCGCTGGCTTCCCGCAGGATCACTTCGATGATCCTACGGGTTGGGATGGAAATCTCGTCATTGGTGTGTGAAGCCAGATTGAGTGCGGCTAACACCCTACCGGTCTCTCCCGAGGAAATCGGAATTACGGCAATGCTGCGTAGGTTCTCTTCCTTCCGGACATCCGGTTTGGAATCCGGCAACAGATCGGCATAGCGTCGGTAGACCGGCTCTCCGGCCTGCATGATTCGAGATTGGGGGGTGTGGCTTTTGAAGTAAGAAGCGCTTTCGACGAATTGTGGAGATAACCCTCGGTGAGCCACCAGCGTCAAATCGCGTGTGTGCGGATCAACCAGGTATGCTCCACCACAGTCGAACTCTTCCAAGCGCAAGGTAGTATCCAATAAATGCTCTAGCGCAGTGGGAATATCATCGGTTCGACTGAGGGCTTTGTTCAGATGGTACTGGATCTCCTGCTGCAAGTTCTGATAATGTCGGGCGGTAATATCCCGAAAGATCACAATCATACCGATGATGGCCTCGCGTGCGTCATAGATGGGGGCGGCGGTGTACTCGATCCATACCGCGTTCTGGATGTCGCCATTGCGAGGTAGCAAGCGGCCCTCAAGAGGACCTACAGCGATACCCTTTTGAACGACCTGTATAGGGTCATATGCATTGCTGTTGTCATTCCCATCTCGATCACCCCTGTCTCGACTTTTTGTTCCCCTCCTCTCGCCCCCCGGCATCGCGCCGCCATCCGTCTGTTTCTCTGTATCCCCCTCCACGTGGTGGTTGGTATCCCCCTCCACGTGGTGTTTGGGATGAGCGATGGTGAAGATCTCCGCCATAGAACGGCCAATGGATTCTTCAATGGACCAGCCGGTCAGGCGCTCGGCGAGGGGGTTCATAAACATGAGGCGGCAGTCGGTATCGGCGGCCAGAACAGCATCACTGATACTCCGCAAGATGGCTTTAAGCCAACGTTCGTTTTTTCCCAATTGTTGTTCGAGGACATGACGGTGCAAGGCCATTTCAACAGTGGCTCGAATATCCCGCGCACGAGGGGGTTTGATCAGATAACCATACGAGACTGTGGCCTGAATCCTCTGTAAAGTAGCTTCATCGGTTCCACCGGTCATATAGACGACGGGGATATCCAATTGCCCATGGATTTGAGAGGCGACTTGGAGGCCGTCCATCCCGCTCTGGGCGTCGGTAAAGTCTATATCTACCAGTACCAGGTCCGGGTGCGTTTCGACGGCTCGCTGTAACGCCTCTTGACTGGACGAGACGGGACCAATGACGGTATATCCCAGCGTCGTCAACACCCCCGGCAACCCGGTCAGCGTGACGTCATCGCTATGAACAACGAGGATCGTATAGCCAGTCATTGGTCGTTCTCCTGGTTTTTCACTACCCGACATCTGAACGCAGATGACGCAGATTCACCGC
>CAZXVB010000048.1:0-12305 GCA_964643875.1 uncultured Anaerolineales bacterium
CTATTCACCATTTCGTGGGTTAGAGAACCTGAGGAGTAGCAATGACCACATCGAAACCTGAACAAATTTGGAAAGCCGCGCTGGGTGAACTTCAGCTCCAGATGGCTCAAACGACCTATGATACCTGGCTACGGGATACCCACCTGCTCCGTTGTGAAGACCACATCTACGTCATCGGTGTCAAGAACGGCTATGCCAAAGAATGGCTAGAGCACCGCCTGCTATCCATCATCAAACGGACCCTGACTCGTCTGGCCGGGAGGACCGTCGAAGTGAGATTCGTGGTCGCCGGGAATTCTGCCCCCCAGTCGGCCGCTTTGTTCACCACAACCACCAATTCCCACTCCACCTCTCTACCGGAGGATCAGTCTGGGGGAACTTCCAATCCGAGCACCGTCAATATACCCCCACGCCCCAACTTAAATCCTCGCTATATCTTCGATACCTTCGTAGTTGGGCCGGGCAACCGTCTGGCACAAGCTGCATCCCTGGCCGTCACCGAGACCCCCGGCAGTGCCTACAACCCACTCTTCATCTACGGCGGTGTTGGGCTAGGCAAGACTCACCTGTTACATGCCATCGGTCACCGGTGTTACGCCCAGGGACTGAACGTACTCTACACTTCGTCGGAAAAATTCACAAATGACCTGATCGCCGCCATTCGCTCTCACACCACCGACGGCTTTCGAGAAAAATATCGTACCGTGGACATATTGATGGTGGATGATATTCAATTCATCGCCGGCAAAGAAAGCACACAAGAAGAATTTTTCCACACTTTCAATACTTTGCACGGCACTGGCAAACAGATCGTTATCTCCTCCGACCGGCCCCCAAAAGCGATGAGCACTCTGGAAGAACGCCTCTGTTCTCGATTCGAGTGGGGATTGATCACCGACATCCAGCCACCGGATCTGGAAACACGGATCGCTATTTTGCAGGCCAAGGCCGAATCCTACCAAGTATCGTTGCCCAACGATGTACTCTACCAGATCGCCAACCGGGTACAAAGTAACATCCGGGAATTGGAGGGCGCCCTGAACCGGGTACTAGCGATGGCACAACTGACCCACCAACCGTTGAACGAAGAGATGGTCGCCTCAGCTCTCCACAACTTCTTACCACAACACACGCCCCCGACCCCCGAACAGATACTCGAAGAAGTAGCCTACCACTTTGGCTTGGACATCACGGCCTTACAAGGACGAAGCCGGAACCGATCCGTGGCACGACCACGTCAGATCGCGATGTATCTGATCCGAGAAGAGACAGGGGAATCTCTCCCCCGCATTGGTGCCCTGTTGGGAGGCCGTGATCATACCACCGTGCTCCATGGGTACGAACGCATTGCCGAATTGATCGAGGAGGACACCAATCTGCGTCGAGACATCTTGACACTGCGACAAAACTTGTATAGCAACACCCATTGAGCGACTGAGTGAACGAGTACCCGAGAGACCAAGTGACCACTACAGTTGTCTTCTATCCACAGCATTCGACACATATCCACATACCCAGTCCTGGGGAGGAATAGGCACTTGAAGGGTAGATATAGGGATAGCCGACAAAACTTCCACCCATAATCTGTGGATAACTGGGCATATCCTGTGGATAACTAGACAAAACTGTGGATAACACGCGTAGCTATTGACCATAGCAACGCACACTCTTTACAAATTCCGATCGCGACAAAGCTCCCACTGCACTCAATATCCCAACTTATCCACAATATCCTGTGGGTAAACCATACCATCGTTACCACCACATATACTTCCTTACCGACTACACTTCCCCATATATACCCCTTGCTAAAGGTTTACCCAAAACTATCCCCATAATCCACATCACTACTACTACGACTATTAATATACATATACAATGATTTATCTTCCACGTGAAGTTTCAACAAAAGCACAACTACTCCGGAAATGACTCTATCCGGGCTCAGGTTTCAAGCCTGTAGCTGGAAGTCTGGTTTTGCTGGTCTCGGTTGGGGGACTGGCGACAAAAGAGCCTCTCGTAGGTTAGGAACCTACGAGAGGCTGGGGGGCTGGAGTATACCCTCGCTGGAGTGGCTTTGGTAGGTAAATAAACTATCGGTATTCACCGCCCCAGGATCTGGCGGGCGATGACCAAACGCTGAATCTGGTTTGTCCCTTCCCCAATCGCACACAGACGTTGGTCGCGGTACATCCGCTCGACTTCGTACTCCTGCATATATCCGTATCCACCGTGGATTTGGATCGCCTGATAGCAAACGCGCTCCGATGTCTCCGTAGCGAACAATTTGGCCATTGCTGCTTCCTTGGTGAATCGCTTCCCCGTCGTCCGCAGCCAGGCGGCTCGATGGACCATAAGCCGAGCGGCTTCGATTTCCGTCGCCATATCTGCAATCATCCATTGGATGGCCTGAAAACGGGCAATTGGCCGGCCGAATTGTACCCGCTCCTGCGCATAAGCCGCGGCTCGGTCAAATGCACCTTGCGCCAATCCCACGGCCATAGCTGCAATCGCCACCCGACCGGCATCTAACGTGGTCAGGAATTGTTTGAAGCCTTCGTTTTCCTTCCCCAGCAGGTTCTCGGCGGGAACCCGACAATCATCGAAGAAAAGTTCGGAGGTGACGGATCCTTTTAGACCCATCTTTTTCTCGTCCCGCCCTGGTTGGAAGCCTGGTGTGCCCCGCTCGACAATGAAAGCCGAGATGCCCCGCGTGCCCGAAGCCGGGTCGGGGTCTGTGCGCGCGGTGATGACGACGAAATCGGCAATGGATCCATTGGTGATGAAAATCTTCTGTCCATTGATGACCCACTCGTCTCCATCCCGGACAGCACGGGTGCGGGTCGCGCCGGCGTCTGAGCCGGCCTGGGGTTCCGTCAATCCAAACGCGCCGATCTTTTTCCCCTGCGCTGCCGGTACCAGGTATTTTCGTTTTTGCTCTTCGTTGCCAAAGAGGTAGATCGGCTCGCAGTACAGGGAAGTTTGCGCGTCCAGCGTGATAGCCATCGCACCAGAAACCCGGGCGATCTCTTCCAACGCAATCACCAGGCTGGTGTAATCGCCGCCGGAACCGCCATATTCTTCTGGAAAAGGCAATCCAATGATGCCCAACTCTCCCATTCGGTGGAACAGATCGTTCGGAAATGAGTCTGTAGCGTCTATTTCCTCTGCTCGGGGGGCAATTTCCTTCTCCGCAAATTCTCGCACCATACGCCGGATCATACGGTGTTCTTCGTTCCACTCGAAATCCATTGTTTCCTCCTTATGTTCATTCAATCCACTTCTGGGGGAGACGGAGCTGCAGCGACGCGGGCAACCACTTCACCGTCGGGAGCCACATATGCATGGGCAATATAAGGGGTATTGTGTGCTACGCCGATCCTTCCCATTCGGTCCACGACGATGATGCCCCCCTGGCCAGTAGTCCGTTCTGCCAATACGGCAATCGCTGCATCGGCGGCCTGCTGGGCGTGCATCCCCTGTCCGATGAAATCGCAGGCCGTCTTGCTGATCACCACTTTCATCAAGGCTTCTCCCATACCGGTGGCCGAGGCGGCTCCTGTACGATTGTCTGCATACGCTCCACATCCGATCAGGGGCGAGTCTCCTACACGGCCGGGAAGCTTATTAAATGTACCTCCTGTTGAAGTAGCCGCGGCCACGTTCCCGGCTGTATCCATTGCCACTGCCCCCACTGTGTCCGACGGCAAGTAATTGCCATCGCAATCGTGTCGGATTTTCTCCTGCTGCTCCTGCCAGCGTTCCAGCTCCCGTCCTACCAGCAACTCTTCGGGTGGACAGAAGGGGATACCGTGCCGGTGGGCAAAGTCCTCGGCACCTGGCCCGACCAACAGGGCGTGTGGACTGTCTGTCATAACCAGACGGGCCAACGTGACTGGGTGACGGATCCTCTGAACCGCGGCCACGGCTCCGAAGTCCAAGTATCGTCCGTCTACGATGATGGCGTCCAGTTCGACCTGACCGGCTGCGTTGAGGAATGATCCCTTGCCGGCGTCGAACGTTGGATCGTCCTCCAATACCCGCACGGACGCCTCGACTGCTTCCAATGCAGATCCGCCGTTCTCCAACACG
Source organism: uncultured Anaerolineales bacterium (assembly GCA_964643875.1). Classification (GTDB taxonomy): domain Bacteria; phylum Chloroflexota; class Anaerolineae; order B4-G1; family B4-G1; genus CAZXVB01. The sequence continues at coordinate 4,093 of CAZXVB010000048.1, forward strand.
GCCCATCCCACTTCGGCGGCCTGACGACAGCCGAGCATATGCGCCTTATGGGTATCAAGAGGGATGTCATGCGCGCCGCCGTGAACGATCAACTGGGGATATTGCTCCATTATAATCTACGACCTCTGCAATAGTGTATAACCGATTGACTGAGTTGCTACGGCCAAGAACACCAATGTCCAGTACACCATCTAATCCTGGCTGGGCAAAAGAGGCCGATCGAAGGAAAAATGGTTATCGGTCGAAGTATATGGATTTTCCGGTGGCGGAGAGGGGAATCCCCATCACGAAATCGGCGTCAATCAGCCCCAGTTTCCGAGCCAGCACTCCTGCCCGATACATCACGCGGTTGTCCACATTGAGCATACTGGCCATCTTGACGGCCGAACCAATGGCGATCCCCATATCGAGTAGATGGAGGGCGCAATTCGGCCCCCTGAATTCACCTTCCACGGTATTTGGTTGGATGCAGGTTTCATTCCCGCAGGCGGCGCAGTTCAATTCCAGAGTAGTGGCATCCTTTAGCCCAATCAGCACCACAGATTCGGATGCCAACACGTTCTTTCCATCCCGGTCAAAATTGGGCTTACCGGTCTGTTCGCCGAAAGCGATCATTGCGTTTCCCAGGCGTTCCAATGCTTCTCCCTCGACGATCTCGATCACCACAAAATCCTGTCCGGCGGCCTTCGGGGCCGTCCGGGCCGCCAAAGCCATCAGCTCTGCCACAATGCGAACGCTCATGTTTTCCTCCTTGTGGGATGTGGAATAGTGTAATAATCCGGTGTGCAGTGAAGTGTGAACACCTCTCTATCTGTCTGTAACTGTGGGTAATTACTGTACAGACCGCACCGCGTCAGGTAGAAGGTATAGGTGTGTTGTACAGATACGTTGCCATTGTATACCAAACTTGGTAAAAGGAAAAGTGAGATCTTCGCCCGGCGGTGGCGCAAACTTCTGACTTGCGCTACAATAGGGCCGGTAGAGGGGTTACAGCGGTTCCATCGCCGCTTTCCCGCAGGTTGTTACAGGGTTTTTCTGGCTCTACACGGATTCGAGGGGGAGGGACGAGTCTCCCGCAGGATGAGGACGCCTGATCCCTGGTAAACCGCCCCCGTTTGCCGCAGTTTCTGCAGTGGGCGACCCTCCCGCAGGTTGCCATTTTTCGATGCCAAAACACTCGGTCTGCTGGAGGGTCTCCAACTCAGTTGAAACATACCCAAATCTGTGTTTTTCTGCGTTAATCTGCGTCCCAGAAAAAGTATGTCGGGTAATGAAACAGCGGATAGCTCATGTCCGCGAGGTAGCCTGTTCAATCTTGTGGAGGGTCGTCTTGGCAAGGAGTCCCATCTGTATGTCTTCCCATGTAGCTCGGGGCCGGGAGGTAAGCCGTGCCCGAATGGTGGGGGTGGCTCTGTTCGTTGTCGGTGTCGCCTCGACCACGCTCCAGGTGCTGCTGACCCGCGAGTTGATGGCCACGTTCTACAGCAACGAACTCTCGTTCGGGCTGATACTGGCGGCCTGGATGGTCTGGGGAGCGGTCGGCTCGGCCGGCGCGGGGCGTGTCCTTGCGAATGTGCCTCCTCTTGCCCTGAGAAGGTGTTTTTGGCTGGGGGTGTCCCTGGCGGCTATTTGCCTGCCGGTAGAGTTAGCTGTTGTCCGCAACGTGCGCCCTTGGCTGGGCGTCCTGCCCGGCGCGGCGATTGATCTGTTGCCAATGCTGGTCGGGATCGTGATCTTGCCGGCCCCGGCCTGTATCCTGCACGGGAGCCTGTTCACCGTGGGGGCCACACTGACGTCGGGCGAAGAGGCGTATGCCCTGGAGAGCGTCGGGGCTGTGATTGGCGGGGTGGTGCTTACCTTCGGTCTGCTTGGTTGGCTGAATGCCTTCCAGATCGCGCTTGCCGTGATGGCCCTCTACCTGACACTCGCCGGGTGTCGCTGGTTGATGCTCCGTCCCCGTGCCCCTCGTTGTCCGGCGATGGGGGTGCTGGGCGCGATGGGAATTTTCTTTCTTCTTCTGATGGGCGGGCTGTGGCTGGGGAGCCGCTGGCATACGGCCACCCTGGATCGCCGCTGGCCCGACCGGGTGTTCGCCGCTGATTCCCCCTATGGACGATTGGTGGTTGTGGCGCGGGATGGACAGCGGGCCTTTTTCCACAACGGGAGCCTGGTCTTCGAGACGCAGGGCACATTTTCGGAGGAGGTTGTGCACCTCCCGCTCTTGGTGCATCCCGACCCGCGCCATCTCCTGCTCATCGGCGGCGGTGTGGCCGGCGATCTACGGGAAGCCCTCGATCATCCCCTGGAGCGGGTGACGTATGTGGAACTCGATCCGTTGTGGATCAAGGCTGCCAGGGTTACCCTTCCCCAACAGGAGGCGGCGCTCTTGTGGAACCCGCGTGTCACCTTGGCCCTGAGCGATGGCCGCGCCTACGTCCGCTCGCTGCAGGCCGTTTATGACGTTGTCATTCTGGATATGCCGTCGCCTACCGACGGCTCTCTCAATCGGTTCTACACCCGGGAGTTCTTCGCTCAGGTGCACACCTTGCTGGATACCGACGGGATTTTTGCGTTGGGGTTGCCATCTGCCGAGAACTACCGCAATCCAGCCTTGACCCGGCGCAATGCCAGCATCTACCACACCTTGCGGGCTACCTTTCCCTACGTAGTCGTCGTCCCCGGCGAACACGACTTTTTCCTGGCTTCCGACGTCCCGTTGGAGACGGACCCGGCCCTATTGCGTGCCCGCCTGGTAGAGCGGGGAATCGAGACCCGCCAGGTGACGCCCGACTTTCTCACCTATCTGCTCACCTCCGACCGCTTCACGGCGGTACAGGCGGAGCTGGAGCGTACCGTCGCTCGCCCGAATACCGACCTGGCCCCCATCTGTTACTACTATGAGTTGCTGTGGTGGGCTTCCCGCTGGGTCCCCGGCGACTTCGGGGCGCGGTCGGGCTGTATTGAGGGTTGGCTGGCGGGGGTGCCGTGGACGCTGGGAGGTTGGTTCTTTCTTCTGCTGGCGGCGCTGGTTTGGAGAAGGCGGCGGTCGTCGTCAGCGGCGGCGGGAACCCGACCACTCAGAAAGAACGCCGTGATGTTCGCCGTTGCAGCGACCGGCTTGGCCGAGATGGTTCTGGAGGTGGTACAGCTCCTGACGTTTCAGGCGCTCCACGGCACTGCCTACACCGGTGTTGGTCTGCTGGTGACGGCATTCATGGGCGGGTTGGCTGTGGGGAGTCTGGCTGGGCGCCGATGGGTTTCTCTGCCCGACCGGGCGCTGGCCGTCGTCCTGGCTGCCCTGGCAGTGTACGCCGGTGGATTGGCTGGGTGGCTTGCGCTATGGGGGACAGTGGTCGTCGTGCCGCCGTGGGGCTTTGCGCTCCTGGTGGCCCTCGGCGGGATATTGGGTGGGTTGGTCTTCCCCCTGGCCATGGCGGAGATGGAGCGCATCGAGACGCCGACGGCGGCCGGCCGGCTATACGCCGTTGATCTGGTCGGGGGATGTGTGGGTGCGTTGTTCGGCGGGGTCGTGGGGGTCCCCCTGTTGGGCATCCCGGCTACTCTGGGGGTCGTGGCGCTGATTGCTCTGACGGGAGCGGTGGGCCTTCAGGTGTAGAGGAACCACTCGGCGATAGGGTAGCCCCACAGGAGGGTAATAACGGCTCCGGCCACGAGAAATGGCCCGTAGGGGATCGGGTCGCGCATACGGCGGATGCGGGTGATCAATAGGAAAAAGCTTACTAATGCCCCGATGATGATAGTAAGGATGATCGCCTCGATAATCAATGGATAGCCGACGATCAGGCCGATGAAGGCGGCCAGTTTGACGTCTCCCGCTCCCAGAGCGCCGTGCCCAAACACATTGTTCCCCACCCAGGCCACCAGCCAAAAAAAGAGGAATCCGACTACCCCACCGAGCAGGGCGTAGCGCGGGGTCATATCAGGAGTGAAGGGACTGACGAGGATGGCCAGGATGATAGCCGGATAGGTAACCACGTTGAGGATCAGCCGCCGTTCCAGGTCCGTAATCAGCACGAGAGCAAAGATGGCTATGTACACCAGGTAGAGAGCGAATTTGAATTTCGACGTGGGCCAGATGGTGATCCACAGATAGCCATAGGTGACGGCTAAACCGATCTCCACCAGGGGGAAGCGCCATGGGAACGGCGCACCGCAGGATTGGCAACGGCGGCGCTGGACGACGAAGGCCAGCGTAGCTACCCATTGCCACCATGGGCGTTCCCGGCCACAGTATGGGCAATGTGGGCGGGTCAGGCCACGCCGGGCCGGTAGATCGTTGCCAAGTTGATTGAGCAGGCTTCCAACGATCAGGCCCAGTGCAACCGATAATATGAGTGGTAGCATGGGCATCATCTTTCCTTTCTTCACCGTAGTAGCGTCTGAGCCGCTGCCCGACCGGCCAACCAGCCGGTCGAAAATGCCGCTTGCAGGTTGTAGCCGCCGGTATCGGCGTCCACATCCAACACCTCGCCGGCGAAATAGAGACCGGTAATCCGCCGGGAGGCCATCGTGCGGGGGTCCACCTGGCGGGTGTCCACGCCTCCGGCCGTCACGATCGCTTCGACCAGCGGTCGGTGGCCGCTGACTTCGAGCCGGAAATCCTTGAGCCAGGCACACAGTCGCTTTCTCTCCGCCGCTGTGATCTGATGGGCCTCTTTGTGGGGATGGATATCGGTCAACTCCAGACAGAGCGGGATCAATTTGAGCGGCAACAGCCCTTTGAGCCAGTTTCGGACGTGTCGTTTGCGATGCGTTTCGATGTCCCGCAACAGGCGGGCATCCAGTTTCTTCATATCGAGCGCCGGCTTGAGGTCTATGGAAAGCGCCACGTGCTCCTTCCGCCGGAGGGCGTCTACGGCTTGTTTGCTCATAGTCAGGATGATGGGGCCAGAGACGCCGAAATGGGTGAAAAGCATTTCGCCGAACTGTTCACCTTGCTTGCGCCCATTGACCAACAGGTGCACGGTGACGTTGCGTAAACTCAACCCCTGCAAGCGAGGGGCAATGTCGCCAGCGGTCTCCAAGGGTACTAAGGCCGGACGGATGGGCACGATGGTGTGTCCCAGGGCCTCTGCTAGCCGGTATCCATCGCCGGTTGAGCCGGTGCCGGGGTATGAGGCTCCCCCCGTTGCCACAATGATTGCTCTGGCTGACAGCACTCGACCGTCCCTTGTCTCCACGCCGACGACGTGCTGCTCCTCCGCTGCCAAACGGGCCACCGGGGTGTGGGTCTGGATAGTCACTCCTTGCGTGGTCGCCCAGCGCACCAACGCCTCTACCACCTCGCGGGCGTTTTCACCGGACGGGAAGACCCGTCCGCCCCGTTCGGTTACCGTCTCGATCCCTAAAGTGGCCAGAAATGCCAATAAATCCGGGGTGAAAAAGCGGTGGAATGCTTGTCGCAAGAAGCGTCCATTAGGGCCGAAGTGGACCAGGAAATCCTCCAGCGGTGCCACATTGGTCAGGTTGCAACGCCCCTTGCCGGTGATTGCCAACTTACGGCCGGGGCGCTCCATCTTTTCTAGCAGTACCGTCTCGATCCCCAGAGCGGCCGCCTGACCGGCTGCCATCAGCCCGGCCGGTCCTCCGCCGACGACGATCACTCGCTCCCTTTCTCCTGTCTTTGGCATATCAGTGCTCTTCAGAAGGGGGGCGTTTGCCGGTACGTAGCATTTCCTCCAGGCGGGCTTTGACGAATGGCCATTCCGTGTCCACGATGCTATAGTAGACCGAGTCCCGGATGCTACCATCGGGCCGTATGATGTGATGGCGGAAGATTCCTTCCCGAATCGCGCCCAGTCGCTCGATGGCTCGCTGTGAGCGGATGTTCAGCACGTCCGTCTTGAACTGCACACGGATGCATTTCAGTGTCTCGAAGGCGTATTGCAACAACAGGTACTTCGACTCGGTGTTGACCGCAGTGCGTTGATATGCCCGCCCGTACCACGTCCCTCCGATCTCCAACCCACGATGAGCGGGGCGGATCTCCATGTAGCGAGTACAACCGATGGCTCGCTCTTCTGCTTGATGGACCACGGCAAAAGGCAGGTCTGCGCCGCGTGTCTGTCGGTCGAGCAGATCCAACACAAAGGCCCTCATCTTTTCCACCGTGTCAATGTTGCCATAAAGCATATGCTTCCAGATGTCCTCATCCAGCCCAACGGCTGCTAGATCAGGCACGTGACGTTCTCCCAACGGCTCCAACCGCACAATCTGCCCTACCAATGTCACTGGTTTGATATTCATCGTTGCCTCTCCGTTTTACTGCCGGTTTCCCACATTTTGAGAACGCGCATCGCTCGCAGCGTGACCCATTTGCTGGGAGCCCCTTTGGCCTCCACATTACACCACATTTTGCCGTTATAGCTGTACTCCATTTTCCAGCGCCCCTGTGAGTCTTGCTTCGAACGAACCCAGTCTACGGCAGCCTGCAAGCGCGGGTCGCCAGCCTTTCCGGCCCTCAATAAGACTTCCAGGTTCAACAGTACATCGGTGACGTACCCCAGCGGGTAGCCGAATTTGAACCAACCGGAGCTAATCCGCTCTCGATAGGGATAATTGGCTTCTCGAACGTTATATTGAAGTAAGAAATGGACACAAGTTTCGATGGCCGACTCGATGATGGCGGGATCGTCGCCGGCCGCTTTCCAGGCCGGCAGTGCCCGATTCAAGGCCCACAACACGCGGATTGCTCCCCACGCACAAGGCAGGCCGTCATTGGCAGCGCACCGGAAACCCGGGCCCTGGATTCCAGAACGATGGTAACTCTCATACCCATCACCGGTCACCGAGCGGGCGAGTTGTTCGATGGCGCGTTTCATTCGTTCGTCGGGGATATACGCCGGGCCTTCCAAATCGAGTATGGCCCGCATCAGATTGCCCCACAAGCAATGAATGGCTCCCGTCGGTTTGCCGTTGTACGAAATCAGGCCCTCCCCGGTTTGGTGCTGATCGAGAACGTAGTCCACAGCTCGCCGTATGCGTTTGTCTCGGTTGGCCTGACCTTCCCCCCCTAACTGGGCCAGGAAGATCACTTGCCAAACCGTTGCCCGGTACTTGGGGGAATATCCGGGGCCGGGTTTGATCCAATATCCGGCCGGGTATTGAGCGTCCAGTATCGTGGGGATGGGGCCGGTGCGCATGACCTCGGCCTGGGCAGCAATGCAATCAGGTGCATCGGGGGGGTAATTCAGCAAGTCTCGCAGCGCAAAGTAGCGCACACCGGGGTTTTGATCATCAGGCGTCAACAACCAATCCAGCGTAGCGGGGGTATGCTGAGGCATTCACTCTCCTGTTTCCTCTTCTGCTTCCATTGAAGCGGCATAATCCAACGCTGAGGCCGATAGTGTCGCCAGGATGGAGAGAAGACAGGCGTCTTCCTCATTGAATGGCTTCCCGGAACGCTTGTTGACGACCTCGATGATACCGAGTACCCGGCCCCTGGCCGCCAGCGGCACGGCGATGATGGACTGGGTCTGGAAACCGCTGAACTCGTCTACCTGGGAATAAAAACGGGGGTCGGTGTACACGTTGTCGACAATGACGGGTTCGATGTGTTCGGCCGCCCAACCCGCGATCCCCTCTCGACGGTCGAAGCGATGTCCGACGAGCGTCTCTCCGGCTGCGCCATGTACCAGTACAAACACCAGTTCGTCCGTCTCCTCGTCGATTAACATCAGTGAGCCGTCTGTGGCATCCATCAGGGTCAGGGCACACATCAACGTATCATCTAGTAATGCCAAAATCTCCTTTTCCGGCGTGAAGTTTTGGACTGTTTCTTGCAGGTCCCTGAGGGCTGTGATATAGCGTCGAAGGGCGCGTACCTCATCGAGCAACAACTTGTTTTCGTCTTGCAAGCGGGTGCATTCTTGTTGAAGAAAATGAACGAATTGTGTGTCTGGAGCCATGTTGCTTTTACCCTCCTACGTCCTCTTTCGTGCCTTTGTCGTGTGCCTGTACCACCCAGGTGTGAATCGTCAATGGTAATGTACTCCAAATTGGACGAATTGTCAATCGGATGATCTTACTACCCGATATTTTGGCCTTCCATCAGGTATTATCAGTGCTTGGGAAAATTGGCTCTACACGGATTCGAGGAGTAGGTGGGACAGGCTTTCTAGCCTGTCCTGACAGCCTAGAAAGGCTGTCCTACATCGGCCCGTGGGACAGGCTTTCTAGCCTGTCAGCAGTGT
>CAZXVB010000049.1:0-12253 GCA_964643875.1 uncultured Anaerolineales bacterium
TGATCAATTATGTCAAATGGAATGGAGGAGAGAAGAAATGTACCGATTACACAGCAAGTGGATCTACATTCTTCTCATCGGGATCATCATCACGGCCATTGATATGGGGAGCTTTACACCGCCGGTGTTCGCCGTCCGACCGGTGACGGACACCTCTTTGGTCATTCTGCCACCAGGTGATCAATTGGAGCAGGTGGCGACGGCCATCACCCAGGCCGGAGGACACGTGATCCATATTTTTCCGCCCTCAGCTTTGATCGCCCAGCTGCCGACCGATATCACGTTGCCCTCGAGTGCTCTAGTCACCCATCAAGCATTGGATGCAGCAACCATCGCCGGCCTGGATGCAGAACGCCGCCACGTTGCTCAGGTATGGAATGCCCTGCAGGCTACCGCAGAGAACGCAGGGACTTATCTGGACACAAGCAACTTGGCTCAGGAGTTGGTCGGGGATGCCCTGCTTCCTCCTCCGCCAGCACATATGCCGCAATCTACCGGCAGGGACCCAACGCCAGGCTACGTCGAGACCAGTGAGTTTATGATCGGTACAGTTGCCGTGGGAATCATTTTACCGGAGAGCGATGGCAGAGTAGACTCTTCGACGGAAGACTGGACGGAAGAAGAGCGGTCGCTGGTACTGAGTGAGATCACCTCGGCGCTCGATTGGTGGGCAGGCCTGGAACCAAACGCTCATCTGACGTTTGTCTATGATGATGGAACCACAGATCCAACTCCAACCGCGTATGAACCTATCGCGCGTCCCCATAGCGATCAATCGTATTGGATCGCTGAGGTGATGGCTACCAAAGGATACACCAGTACATCCTATTTTGATCAGGTGCGGCAGTACAATCAATTCCTGCGGGATACGTACCACACTGACTGGGCTTTTACCATTTTCGTAGTGGATAGTTCCAACGATGCAAACAATCGTTTCAGCGACGGCTACTTCGCCTATGCCTACCTGGGTGGCCCATTTATGGTGATGACCTTTGGCAACAATGGATACGGTCCTCATAACATGGATGCCGTGGCAGCTCACGAAATCGGTCACATCTTTATGGCCCTCGATCAATACTACGCGGCCCATCAGCCATGTAACCGCCCATCGGGTTACCTGGGTGTCGAAAACCAGAACAGCCAGTACGGCACGTGCTATTCGGATGAGCCAAGCATTATGCGCGGCCAGATCACACCATACACCCAAGGAGCGGTGGATCCGTATGCACGTGGGCAAATCGGTTGGCGAGACTCCGATGGGGATGGCATTTTGGATCCGATGGACACCTCGCTAGAAGTGATCAGTGCAACGATAATGACAGATACTGAACATACCAATGTGCTAACAGTGACCGGTAAGGTGGAAGATTACCCATACCCATCTCCCTTCCGACGGAGCATCACCATCAACACCATTACCCGGGTGCAGTACCGGATCGCGGGAGGCGAGTGGCAGGATACCCAACCCGTGGATGGAGACTTCGATAGCTGGACGGAGGAATTTGCCTTTGTCACTCCCCCGTTGCCCAGCGGGGATTTGAGTATTGAGGTAAAATTGCTCGATTCCGCCGGTAACGTGGCGACGCACACACTAACGACGGTTGCGATCGTAGACCCAACCGACAAGATCCTCGATACCGTTATGACCAGGCTGGCACAAGATGGAGCCAATGGAGAGGCGCAGACTACGATCACATATCACGGTCGAGGTACATCGGCTATCAGTTACATCGCTGCGATGTACTACCGGATTGATAACGATGACTGGCAACTCCTTACCCCTGCTGATGGGGCATTCGACGATCCAGTGGAAGAGTTCTCATTCAGTGTGGATATACACACGCTCGGCCCCGGCAATCATCAAGTACAGGCCTACTCGGTAGATGGACTGGGGAATGCGGAAACTTCTCCAGCACAAGATTTTGTGAATGTTCCCCAAGCTCCGGGGTGGTGCGTTTTTTTGCCTCTAGTGATGAGCCACCCATAGCGCGACGTCATCACACCTAAATGAGCTATTACCGGTCTTCAATCAGGCTCTCATCTCAGTCTGGCTTGAGGGCTGCATAGATTGCGCCTCCGATTGCTGTTATTCCAATGCCAATGAGAAGACCACACACCATTCCGAACCCACTTGAGGCAATTAGCACACCTGTGCTGATTCCGCTTTGTTGGAGTAAATCCATCTGTTCCGGCGTCACGCCGGGCAGACTGCCTGTTGTGACCAAGGTGTATGCCGTCAAAGCAAGGCTCACAATGCCGCTCAGAAGGCTACAGAGCACCCCGGCAATTGCACCGGCTTTTGCAGCATCCCCTGTCGTACGAGGCGGAGCCAAGAGCGCTGCGGCCCATACACCAATGGCAAGGTAAATCAGCAAGTTGATTCCACAAACGATCCAACTGAATGTCTGTGCAATGCGTACCAACCAGAGTTGGTTGATCGCGGCGATCACCGCCAAGACGATACCTCCGATCAAACCTGCTTTCAGACCTGCTTTTCCAATCATTGAATTTTCTCCTTCGACACAGAAACGACCACAATTTCTCAAAACCAGACAAACCGGAACTAAAAGACAACCCTGTCAATATGCCGGTACCGGGTATCTTTAATGGGAAAATCCGTTGGTTACTCCTCAGGCCAGCGGTTGAAACCGCGCCTGAGGAGCTAAGGCTGGCTGTCCACGCAGGTGGACGCTTGGCTGCCAGCCCTCTGAAGCGATTTCAATCGCTAACAGAAGTAGCCTGAGTAGTTAAATCCATTGTAAAATGCGGCTTCACTCGGCTTTGGCTTGGATCTTAACCACAGCAGTCATCCCCCAGCGGAGCGTATCCGGCGGGTCAGTCAGTTTGATGATGACCGGGTAGGTCACATCCCCACGGTAATCCTCAGCCTGCAAACCGATCCGCTCTACAACTCCGGAGATTTCCACGTCGGGTAGGGCATCCACTGCGAGTACAGCCGGCTGTCCAACGGTGACGCGTGCCACGTCTAACTCTGTCAGGTCCACCGTGCGGGCCTGGAGACGATCCAATGTCGCCAGCACCAGCACGACCTGACCGGCTGAGACCGGGTCGCCGGCATCCACGTCCAAACGGGTCACGGTGCCATCGAATGGTGCGCTGAGGACAGCTTTTTCCAGATTGTCACGGGCTTCCTCCAACGCCAGTTCAGCGGCCTGGATATCCAGTTTGGCGGCCTCGATCTCGTGTGCATCTGGCCCTTTTTGCAGTTTAGTCAGTGCCTCCTGAGCCTCCTGGTATGCCTGCTCGGCTTTCAAAACTTCATTGTGAGCGTTCTGCAGTTGAACCGCGGCCTGTTGTTTTATGCGGTTGAGATATAGTTCGGCCTCATCCAGGTCCTGTTTGGCCTGATCCACGAACCAGTAATCCGGCTCTTGCCCTGATTGATACAATTTCAGACGGGCTTCGTATTTGTGGAGTTTGTCCTCGTACACGTTCTGGGCATCTTCCAGGGTCTCGTGATGAATGGGGTCGTTCGACACAGCGGTCAAATTCAAACGGGCAGCTTGTAGAGCAGCAGCGGCCTGATCCACAGCATGCTCGGCCCGCATGACCTCCTCCTCGTCAGGTGGTTGTTGAAGTTTCTCCAACGTCAGTTGGGCTTGTTGAAGATCGAGTTCCGCCCGCGCGACAGCCCGTTCCAATTCCTCGCTTTCCAAGCGGAGCAGAGCGTCCCCGGCAGTCACGTTGTCACCCTCATTCACTAGCACTTCGGCCACCGTGCCGGCGATCTCCGTCCGGAGTTCATGCCAGCGAAATGGTTCGATCGCGGCTTCGACTTCGATGATACGTTCCGAGCCGCTTTCCACCACCGGCACATCCTCAGGTGGAACTGTACTGGTCTCCGTAGCGCCGCTGCACGCCGTCAGAGTGCCCAACGCCAGCACCAGCGCCCCGATGATTGCGAACGCCATCCATCGGTTTGAGGGGTGTATAGTGGAATGTGTGATTGACCGACTTCTGCTCATGTTTCTCTCCTCTTGTATTCTCATGCTTGTGTATTTACTCATACGCCAGGGCCTCCCGCACACTGACCTGAGTGGCATTCAGGGCTGGCCATAGACTGGCAATCGCCGAAAGTCCTGTCACAATGATCCACCACAGAATAATCGCTACACCAGAGTAATCGAAATCCAGTGGGATCTCGAACAAAGTCTGGCTGACCAGGTTGTTGAATAGCAGAGCACCGGGATAGCTAAGAGGAACGGCAATTAACCAACTGAGCAACCCAACCAACACGCCTTCGGCAATGAAGATACCCACGATAGTCACTGATGTAGCCCCTACAGCTCGCATGACGCCGATTTCCCGACTGCGCTCGACCACGTTGATGGACATCGTGCTCATCAGCCCCACGCTTCCCACGATAGCTGCCAGGATGGCCATGGCCAACATCACATAGACGATAGCGTTGAAGACCAGTTTGTTTGTCTGGCGCACCTCGGCTGCGCTTTGCAGGATCAAGGGTTCGAGCCGGTTGGCCTCGTACACATTTCGGATTTCCCGAACCATCTGCTGGTGAGTGGCCTGGTCGTGTCCTTCGGTCATAATCATCACCAGTATGCCCTGATTGACGAAACCTTCCTCGCGGGATAACACATCGAAAGGGACGAAGTTGTCCCGCTGCAAGTTATTGATGTTGAGGATCAACCCAACCACCGTCCAGGTGGACTCGCGGTCATTGATATTCAGTGTGATCTCGTCTCCCACGTCGAACCCTTCATCGGCAGCGATCTTGCTGTTTAACAAGATCGCCCTGCCATCTTCCGGTAACAGGGGCCGGCCACTGATGATGCGGGGATTGAAGACCTGGGAATCTGGTGGTACGCCCCATACGAAAACTTCCCGCTCATCGCCGTTTTTCAACTCCAGGTTGGCCCCCAACTGATTCCACACCTCGGCCCTGACCACGCCAGGGGTGCTTTCGGCAATGCTTATCAGCCGGTTCACTCGATAGAAACGACGCATGATGACCAGTACATCGAAATTCAGGTCCTGCAAAAGCACCTCGATGGTGTTATTCATTGAGGAGCCGACGCTCAACACCATGACGAACATCACGCCCCCCATCACGAGGGTCAACATCGTCAGAGCGACGCGCACCTTGCGACGGAATGAATTCCGCAGGCTAAGGGTCAACGGGCGCGGTAGGTGTCGGATGCGGCCTATCAGGCGGTCGAGCCAGTTCTGACCAAACCCGGCCCCCAGGCCGTAGTTGCTGATCGCCTGATGGGGGGAAATGCGTGCCCCATTGAGGACCGGTACAAGGGCCGCCAACAGGGGAACCAGGATCGCCATCAGAATCTGGATCCCGACCGCCATAGGCATCAGTTGGAACGAGCCAATGGTCATGTTGAATAAATCGAGCAATAAACCGGCCAATAGATAGGCCGCCACGGCACTGGTGGGTACTGCAATGGCAATCGCCAACATCCCATACATCAGGGCCATACCCAGATAGAGGCGCATGATGCGGCCGGTCGTAGCTCCGACGACCTTCATTACACCGATCTGCCATACTTGTTGCGCTACGGTGGCGTTCATCATGTTGACGATCAGAAAGGCGCTCAAAGCGAGCGAAAGCCCGCCCAATACAGTCAAGATCACACGCAGTGCATCAATGATCTGTTGGAGTTGGTGCACTTCTGGGTCGGTGACGGAAAATCCGCCCACCACAAGCCCCATACGCTCCAGTCGCTTCTGGATCCGCTCGCCGGCGGTCGTTGCCAGTTCCTCGTCGAATTTCGGCATATCCAGCCGGACGTACAGCCGGTTGAAGCCTTCCCCCCATCCGGTGAGCCAGGCAAAAGTATCCTGCGAGACAAGGAGGTAGGAAGTACCCAGGGGAGGTATGACGGCATCTGGATGGCGTGCGATTCCTACCACGGGCAACTTGCGTTGCTCCCCTTCGACTTCCAGAACGATGGTATCGCCTACAGAGATGCCGAAACTGCGGGCCGTCATCCGCTCAACGGTAACACCGTGACGCACGCGGTCCCGGTCTGGCCATTCTCCGCTCACCAGTTCACACAGGTTCAAACGTTGATCCTCATAGTCCGGACGGGCAACCAAGAGCGCATCCTGCCAATCGGTCGCCCCCACCGACTGCCAACGGGCCAGTGCCATAGACTCGCCCTCTGCTTCCAACACGCCCGGTTCTCGACGGATTGTCTCCGTAGCTTGCCAGTTAAAGGGGGAGGTGTAAAAATCCAGATGGGCCGGGATTCGTTCTTGATAGCTGGCAGCTACTCGGTCGGTCAGCAGGCCGGAAAGGCCGTAGACAAATCCCAAAGAAAAAATTCCCACAGCAGTGGAGATGACGACCAGGATCGAACGTAGTTTGTTGCGCCACAGGTCACGCCGGACTTTGCGCCAAATGATGCTCATTTGCATTCACCGTGTCCATGTGTGGTGATTGTTCCGGTCATGTTGGATACGACCATCCAACAAATGAAGCACCCGTTCCATCCGCTGGCTCAAGCTGCGGTCGTGCGTCACCACCACCATAGTCTTCCCCTGGGTAACCAGGTCCTCAAACAGGGCAAAGATGCTGGCGGCGGTGCGGGTATCCAGGTTGCCGGTTGGCTCGTCTGCCACGATCAGTGGAGGGTCGTTGGCGATGGCGCGGGCAATGGCTGCCCGCTGCTGTTCTCCACCACTCAGGGTGCTCGGCAATTTGTCGGCATGTTCGGCAATACCGACCTGTTCCAGAAAATGCATCGCTCGCTCTCGGCGTTCCTTTCGTTTGTAGACATTGCAGAAATCCATCGGGAGCATCACGTTTTCGATGATCGTCAACGTGGGCAGCAGTTGGAAAAACTGGAAAATTACGCCCACGGTCTTCCCCCGCCAACGGGCCAGTTGGTTTTCGCTCAACTGGTGGACCGGTTGGCCACCGACGTAGATTTCCCCTTCGGTAGGGCGATCAATACCGGTGATCATATTCAACAGAGTGGATT
Organism: uncultured Anaerolineales bacterium; assembly: GCA_964643875.1. Taxonomy (GTDB): domain Bacteria; phylum Chloroflexota; class Anaerolineae; order B4-G1; family B4-G1; genus CAZXVB01. The sequence goes on from CAZXVB010000049.1 coordinate 6,978, forward strand.
TCCCTGACCCGGATGGACCAACGACGCCTATGAACTCCCCGCTGCGTACCTGGAGGCTGATATCCTTCAGAACCGTCACTCCACCGGCAGCCGTTTCATACGTCTTGACGACGTCCCGGAGGTCTATCAGGTACGCATCTTGAGTAGCATCCATCCGATCATCACTGCTGAGAGATGTGTCCTGGGTTTGCGTGTTCATATCCATTCCCAATCTCCTGTCGTTTCGTGTCGTAACCAAATCTACAACGCAGGAACAAGTGATTTTATTCGCCCCAATCTACCAGGAACTGTTTGGAGAACCATCTAATGAGAGGCCCAAAATAGCGGCTGAGCATACGCAACACCAGGGGCATCCGAATGGCGTACAGAAGCCAGGCGGTTGCATGCCGTCTGCCCATATATCGTCCGATGCGGTGTTGGAGAATGGCGCGCCGGTAATACCTAAAGGAGAAATCCCCCGTCTGGAAAGCCCGTTGGATCTGCCGGGCGGCTACGTCGCCATATCCCAGGGCAAAGCTGATGCCCTCCCCCAGCAAAGGCCCTACGCCAGCCGCATCGCCTACCAACAGGATACCGGGAGCAGAGAAGACACCACCGGGGCTGAACCAGCGCAAGGGGCGCCCCTGTAGAGCAGTCGGGTTGAGTTGCCCGTTGGCTTGGGCAAGCGCTTCGGCCAGGGCCTGCCGCAGGGAAGAGACCGGCAAATGAGAGTGCAACCGGCTGTCGTAGATGCCGCGGGTGTGCATCGGCTGATTACGTACACAAGTAGGAAAATCCCAAACGTATCCTTGCACACCGGTAGTGATCCATGAAAAGTCAATGACGACTCGCCGTCCATCCCCTTCCAGAGTTAACGGGAGCGTGCCGGCGCTTCCTGCTATGGAAACAGGAGAGCAACCATCATCTGGCAACAAAACCTCCAACAGGCGAGCGACCTGAGAAGGGTGATCTGCTCGATTCCCCCGATCAACAACAGCCCGTCGCACGATACTGTTGGCGCCATCGGCCCCGACGACGACACGAGCCGGCCAGGCCCCTTGGTCAGTTTGCACCTCAAATCCGTTTCCGTCGGATGTGGGCAGGGGATGCACCCGGCGCACCTGCACTCCTTCTTGAATTTGCAACCCTCGCTGGCGAGCGGCCTCGGCCAGCCAAGCGTCGAACTCGTCGCGCCGGATAATGCGAAATACGTAGGGAGAGTGGCGCACGATGAAGCCTTCTCCTTCAAACAAGAAATGCGCTTCATTGACTTCCACACCGGGAACCTGATGAAAGTCGAGGCCTAGTTTTCGGAGCCAGGCTTCCCCTCCAGGTGTCACACCGCCGGCACACAATTTGGGGCGCGGATGGTGTGCTTGTTCCAGGATCACCGTCCGCCCGGCGAGATCAGGCGCTAGCTGGGTCAGATGCATACCGGTCGAAAGGCCGGCTGGCCCGGCCCCCACGATCACGATGTCATACTTCATCACAGACTCCTTCAGCATTTGTATAGCCGTCATTCTACCAATTCCCCTCATTTGTGCAAGCAGTTGACACGCACAATAAGTTGTGTTACTATTCCAACAACAGAGCAGTAATTTTGCACTTTTTACAAAGCATCCCCCCCTCAGTCCCCCCCGCTTGCAGGGGGGAAGCTTGCCCCCCCTCAGTCCCCCCCGCTCGCAGGGGGGAAGCCTGTCCTCCCCCCGTTCCACAGGGAGAGCTAGAGGGGGGCGCGAGCCATACATAGCCACTTTGTGAAACCTGCAAAAGTACTGAACAAAGGTAACTGCTCGCCTGGCGGTTGAAACCGCGCCTGTGAGGGCTTTCGTCCAGCTATCCACCTGCGCGGATAGGCACGTCTGCCCCTTACCGTTGTGATTGCCATTGTTTTGCATACCCGTTATGATGTAATCGGCATAGGTGTCGCATCTGTGGCGATGAAGTCAAAGTCCAGCAGCGCTCGATTACACAAACATACTTATCATTCAGGAGGAAATATGTCCAAATATCGAATCGCTTTGATGCCCGGCGATGGCATTGGCAAGGATGTTATGGAGGCCGCTCAGATCGTACTCGACAAGATCGCGCTCGACGCCGAATATATCTCAGCAGACATTGGATGGGAATTCTGGTGTCGAGAAGGGGATGCCCTGCCCCAACGTACCATCGAAGCTCTTCAGACGTGTGACTGTGCGCTCTTTGCGGCCATCACGTCCAAGCCTAAGGAAGAGGCCGAGGCAGAATTGATCCCTGAATTGCAGGGAAAAGGGTTGACGTACCGCAGCCCTATCGTACGCTTGCGCCAGATGTTCGATCTGTACACAAACCTGCGTCCATGCAAAGCTTTCAAAGGAAATCCACTCAACTTCCGCGATGACATTGACCTGGTGGTTTTTCGAGAGAATACCCAAGGATTGTACGCAGGGGTGGAGTTCCATCCGCTGCCGGACGAGGTTCGGTCCATATTGGAGCAGCACAGCAAAGGCATGTCGGCGTTCTCCGATGTACCTGCGGACGAGATCGCGATCTCTTGTCGGGTCTTCACGCGCTCTGGTTGTCAACGGATCATTCGGGCGGCCTTCGAATACGCCCGTGCACACGGCTATCCCACCGTCACACTGGTGGAGAAACCAAACGTTATCCGGGAGACTTCCGGCATGATGGTGCGCGAAGCCCGGGAGATCGCTGCTGAATACCCGGAGATCACCCTTTGGGAGACAAATGTGGACGCGATGGCGATGTGGCTGATCAAAAACCCACAGGACTACGGGGTATTGGTGTCCAGCAATATGTTCGGCGACATCATTTCCGACTTGGCAGCTCAGTTGGTGGGTGGGTTGGGGTTTGCCTCCAGTGGCAACCTTGGGGATCGCTTCGCCGTTTTCGAGCCGACCCATGGATCGGCCCCCAAATATGCCGGCCTGTATAAGGCCAATCCCACGGCGATGCTGCTGGCCGTCAAACTCATGCTGGATTGGCTGGGAGAGATGGAGCTGGGCAAGGCACTCCACCAGGCCATTGCCGACGTGATTATGGAAGGCAAGGTGCGTACCTACGATCTGGGCGGGGAGAACTCGACTCTGGAGGTTGCCCAGGCCGTTGCCGATCGGCTATAGAGACTAACTCGCCAGAACTCACGTTAACGTGCGACGCACCTTCAAGGTGCGTCGCACGTTTGCACATTACTCACACGGCGATTTTCGGCGCGGGCAGCGCGAAATGGTCACGGGATTAGTACCGTTTCTTGGGGCGCAAGTCCTTCTTCCTCGTCGGTTTGGAAATAGGACCACAACGCCTGGCGAAGCGCACCCAGACGTGAGCGATAGGCCGGATGGGATACGTTCACCGCCATCAACCAAGCATCCTCGCCGTCTCGATAGTATCCTCGATTGACACCGGTGAACTGGAAGCCATACTTGGCATACAATCGCTGGGCGATTTGGTTGGATGGTCGCACTTCCAATGAGATCGTCTGTACGCCTAAGTTCAACGCTTCCTCAATTGCCACCAGGAACAACAATTCCCCCAGGTGACGGCCCCGCCAATCCGGATGGACTGCAATGGTGCTGATGTGAGCTTCATGTGGTCGGGGATGGGACTGAAAACGAAACCCAACGTATCCGATCACCCTGCTTTTCTGGATTTCCCGACCAAACAAAACCGTACGCAACTGCTGAACCCATTCCTTCGCCAGGGAAGAGGGCGGTGGGGTAGATGGTGCAGGTTTCAATAGAGTGTAGTAGCGGGAATGATTGGGGTGTTGCAATTCGTACATGTAGGACGACGGCGGCCAAGGAGTGGGAAAAGACATACGGTCAATCATCATCACTGTTGGGACGTCGGCCGGTTTCATCGGCCGGATCGTAAACGGAATCACAGACATCACTGCAAGCTGTTCCATCGCTCACACTGGATGTTGGAGGTAAATCGGTGCCAACCTGGATAGATCATCCTGTTCCCCTCGGTACAATCGTTGCCAACCCAACTCGGCCAGGAAGCCGGCCCGTCGCACACGGAAGGCGGCCGGAACGACAGTCACCAATGGGGCCAATGCCGTGAGTATCTGAAGCCCTTCGGGATCAATCTCTCCACAGAAAAGAGTAGGGGAGGAAATCTCCTGGATTACTTTGGGCCAGGTCGTGAGATGGGGGGGCGTTTCCTCTCGCCACTCGCCATCCTGCCAGCAGTAGGCCGCCGCACAAATCCGCTTTCGTCCAGCCTGAAGCACGGCCCATAACGGCCGTGAGTCTGCCCGCTGGGCAGCGACAACCACATCTAGCGTAGGCAGGCCGACGATGGGTATGCCGCGCGCCAGGGCCAATCCTTTGGCAATCGCCATCCCAACCCGTAAGCCCGTAAAGGAACCCGGCCCTTTGGTAACCGCCACACCGCTCAGACGAGCCGCCCCGCCATCTACTTGTCCCAGCGCAACAGCTAATCGAGGTAACAGCTCGGCCGTGTGTCGGCGCGGTGTTTTCCACGTCTCCTCCACCAAGAGCCGAGAGCCATCGTGAATGGCAAAACTGGCGTATTCTGTCGCTGTGTCTATCGCTACCAGCATAACGACTCCATATGTGCCGAGGTTCAAACCCCAAACGCTACTTTCCGAAACTCCTGTAGCAGTACGCGATGTCGTTCGCCTCGCGCGGAAAAGTACAGCGTCCGCCGCAACGGATCTTTGTAATCGGAGAACGCCAATCGGATCCACAAATGATCTGCTGGGACCAGTTCCGGCGCTCGTTCGGGCCATTCGATGATGAAAACAGCTTGCTGATCCCCCAACAACTCGTCAATGCCCAACCCCCATGCTTCTCCCCCTTCGGAGAGACGGTAAAAATCCACGTGATACAGCCGCAGGCTAGCTTGGCAGTCAGGGCGCATATACTCGCGTACCATAACGAATGTAGGGCTGATCAATGGCTGTCCAATACCCCACCCTCGCCCGATGCCCTGGGCCAGACAGGTTTTACCCGCCCCCAGTGCACCTTCCAGGCAAAGCACATCGCCACCCTGGAGCAGGGCGCCTAGCCGAACCCCCAACCGCTGGGTCTGACCTGGGTTGCGGCTGACAAATTCTATCGTATGTTCATCAAGAATGGGAGACATTTACACCTGTTTGCGATCTGTATACAGGAATTATACAACTGATGACAACCTGGGACAAGTAACACTCTATTTGGGGGAGGCGAAGCAAAGGCATTAAGAATCTATCCGAAAAAGTAACTGCTCAGGCTACTCCACCCGACACGCTTTTTCTGGGACGCAGATTAACGCAGAAAAACACAGATTTTCTT
>CAZXVB010000050.1:0-12056 GCA_964643875.1 uncultured Anaerolineales bacterium
TTTTTTGAGGCAGCCCAAAGTGTAAACCAATTCCCAGGAGAAATGAACCATCCCTAAACTTGGTAGTGAAAGTGGCTTTCTTACCGCAGGACTGCCCGATCGTATCCACATCATATCTACCCAGACATAGCCCGGATGGAATACGGATAACACAGATTTTTTCTGGCTCTACACGGATTCGAGGGGTAGGGGTAGGGACGAGCCTCCCGCAGGATGAGGACGCCTGACCGATCCGTGTGCTATTTTTCGCCCTGTCTGGGTAGTACTCCACATCCAACAATTACAGGGATCGATCATAATCGTGGCGGGAGCACGTGGTGTACAGTGGTACTGCTTCTATTTTGTGGTAAACTTGGCCCAGTGATAAGCTCTATGTTTGTTTTATTGAAGCGCTAATTTGAGTAACTACGGGGAGGATGAGGAGAGATCAAATGAAACGCGCGAGCCGTTTGAATTACCTGCCGCCATACCCCTTTGCCAAGTGGAGCGACCGGATAGCGGCGGTACGGAAACGGGGACAAGAGGTCATCCGTCTTGATGTCGGTAACCCTGACCTGCCGCCCCCGGACGAAGTCATCACGTCATTAACAGCGGCCGCCCATCGCCTTGATCAACACGGATACAGTCATTACCGGGGAACGTTTGCTTTGCGGGTTGCTATCGCCGATTACTATGCCCGTCGGTTCGGCGTCTCCCTCGACCCAGAGACCCAGGTTCTCCCGTTGCCCGGCTCGAAAGAAGGAATCACGCACCTGGCCATCGCCTGCCTCGATCCAGGAGATGTGGTGCTGGTTCCCACACCGGGATATGCCCCCTATAGCGTGGGGGCCATCCTGGCCGGTGCCAGGGTGCATTGGATGCCACTGAAGCCCGAGAACGAGTTCTGGCCTGACCTGAAAGCAGTTCCATCATCGGTAGTGGAGCAAGCTCGGCTAATGTGGCTAAACTATCCCCACAACCCAACCGGCGCCACTGCCGATCTGACGTTCCTGACTCAAGCGGTCGCCTTTGCCCGTCGTCACCATCTGCTGTTGTGCCACGATGCCCCTTACTGCGATGTGACCTACGATGGTTACGTGGCCCCCAGTGTGATGCAGGTGGAAGGTGCAACAGAGATAGCAGTGGAGTTTAACTCACTTTCCAAAACCTTCAATATGGCCGGCTGGCGAGTCGGGATAGCGGTCGGAAACAACGACGCACTGGCTGCACTGGCTCAAGTCGAGTCGAACGTGAATTCCGGGATGTTCATCCCCATTCAGGATGCAGCCGTACAAGCCCTTTCAGTTTCTTCAGAATGGATCGCGGCCCGCAACGCCGTCTACCGAGAACGCATCGCAATGGTCGTGGAAAGACTAACCCAGGCCGGGATAACGGTCCAATTACCGCTCGCGACTCCCTACGTGTGGGGCATGCTTCCTCCCGGCCAGACGTCGGAGGAATTTGCAGTGGCGCTTCTGGAACAAACGGGAGTCGCGGTGACACCGGGATCGTTTTTCGGGCCAGGTGGAGAAGGAGCCGTGCGCATCTCGGTCACAGCACCCGACGGACTCATTGCCGAGGCGATGACGCGACTGTTGACGATATTGTCATAAGAAAAGCGATGCCGGCATAATCAGCCGACCAACTCACGAACAGCGCTTTTTCAAGCTGAAACACCGTGCAATCTCTTCCGGTGTGGGGATGGACTCCAACCCACTCCGGGTCACGGAGTGAGCCGCGAGACAGTTGGCAAGCCGGGCTGCTTGCCAGGGGTCGCCAGTGCGTTGGAGGGCGATGAAGAAGGTGGCCGCGAAAATGTCCCCCGCACCGGTGGGATCTACTTCAGGTACCGATGGGGCCAGAAAAGAGCAGGATTCCCCACGATGGTAAACGGTACACCCGTCCGCCCCATGGGTGATGACTAATAGAGACGTGCGAGGTGCGTAGCGGGCGACCCAGGTCGGGTCCCTTTGCACGTCCTCGTCGCTGACGACCACCGCGTCGGCCCGCCGCAACCAGGCATCGGCCTCTGCCCCCTCCCAGGGCCGAGGGAGAACATCACCCTGGGCGGTACAACGACGCATCCATCCTTGGGGAGTGATTCCCACCAGCGGATGGTTTCCCGGCCGATCGAGGGCCGACAGCAGGGATGGGGCGCACTCACCGGCGACCGGGCCGATGTGCACAATTGCGGCCCGCCAGTGGAGCGGCCACATGTCGCCTTCGATGGTCGTGGCGGGGTGATGAAGGATCTGCCGCCTTCCCAATGGCGTATATCGGTTCTCGAAGGTGGTCGTCGTTTTCGAGGGGATACAGGCCACGGAGATGCCCATCAGGATCGGATCCAAGTCGAGGTCCACGCCGACGCTGGTGATGACCCCAACGCGACACCCCAACGTATAGGCAGTGCGAGCCGCATAGGCCGCCGTCCCCCCGACCCGGAACCCGTCAGCGACCCGGTCGTGGGTCACGTGGCCAATAACCAGATAGTCGAAGGGCGTCCCCGTTTCCATTACGAACGGGGGATGATAGTCACCTTCCGTCGATCCCCCGCGCCGACGCTCTCCGTGGTCACATCAGGGTGGTCCCGCAGGGCCAGGTGGACGATGCGCCGTTCGTAGGGAGGCATTGGCTCCAACATAACGACGCGACCGGTGCGAATCGCCTGTTCGGCCATTCGTCGGGCCAGACGACGGAGCGAACGTTCGCGCCGCCTCTTAAATCCCTCTACATCCACCACGATATGTACCCACCCCCCCACCTCTCGCCCCGTTATCAGCCGGGTGATGTATTGCAGCGCCGCCAGGGTCTCCCCCCGCCGGCCGACTAACAAGTCCGTCCCCGGCCCGTGGATGTCGAGCACCCACGGAGCGACTTCGTCCGGCGAGGCTGGCTCGGCCCGGCGGGATTCGATCCGCACGGAATCGAATCCCATCATCTGCAACAATTCCGTCAGGACACCCTGAGCGATGCGGGCTACTTCGGCGCCATCATCCCCACCGCCCTCGGTCGCATCCGGGCGGACTTCGGCCTCCTCGGCGCTGGCCGTCACTGCTGGGACCTCAGCCGTCGTCTCCGTTTCCGCTATCGTCTCTACCGGCTCTGCAGGCGATGGGGGAAGAGTTTCTTCTGAAGGCACAGGGGTGCTCGGTTGCCAGGCGATCCGCACACGGGCATCCCGTGCGCCCAATCCCAACACACCCCGTCGGCCCTCATCCAACACTTCGATGTGGACACCTTCTTTAAGGCGGTCATCTGGCCCCAGTCCTAAACGGGCCAGGCCATTGGCAATCGCTACTTCAACGTTCTCTCCAATCGCTTCGATAACTTGACCGCCAATCTCCGTTTGCTTTGCCATCATTGACATTGCTCCAATCCATACCTTCAAGACCGGCCTGCGGCTTGTGCAGCCCCCATCCTAGCCCCCGGCACCAGATAGTACTGGATGATGCGGATCAGGCTAGAGATGATGAAGTAAATGGAAAGGCCAGTCGAATATTGAAGGGTGAAAAACATAAACATCACCGGCATCATAATCTGCATCTGCTTATTCATCGCCGCGGCCTGAGATTGATCGTCTCCGGTCGTCGGCGGTGTCAGTAGTTTCTGTTGCAGCCAGCTAGTGATGAAAACCAGGATAGGCAACAAGTACGACCACCACTGAGCCGGGTTGGGCGGCTGCCCCAAGTCCATCCCCAGGAATACGCTCTGCAATGGCACCAATCCGGTCACTCCAGGAATCCACTGGTAGATGTGGTGAGAGAAGCGAAAAACGTCGAGCGGAGTGGAAGGGATACAGTACCGAATAGCGTTGATCAAACCGAACCAGATAGGAAGCTGAATCATGACAGGCAGGCAGCCCCCCAATGGATTGATGCCGGCTTCTCGATACAATTTCATCTGCTCCTGAGCCAGCTTCTCCCGGTCCTTGGCGTACTTCTTTTGCAGCTTCTCCAACTCTGGTTGGATTTCTTGCATCCTGCGGACCGATTTCTGTTGACTAAGGGTCAAGGGCAGAAGCAACAAGTTGATCAGCAATGTCAGTACCGCAATTGCTCCAACAGTGCTCTGCCCCAATAGGGTGTATAAAAGCAAAAGAAGGTTTGCCATCGGGTAGGCAAGGAAATCGAACACAGTAATTCTCCTCTACTCTTGTTCCGGCAGTGGATAGACCCAGATGGTGCGCCCGTTGGCCGTGAGGGCGGCCCGAATACGCTCGGCGTCGAAACTAACTGTCGTATACACCACGTCCTCCGCCACCACAGGCGGAGAGAGGATCTGTCCCTCCCTGGAGGTGCTCCACATAACGAACCCTTCAGCAGCATCGAGGGCATACAATGTGCCGTTTTGCCCACCGACGAATATCTGGGAACTATCTTCGTCTACATAAAGCGCCAGCCCCGCCCGAACGGTTGTGTCGAGGGAACGTTTCCAGATTTTCACACCCTCCTGGGCATCCACGGCATAGGCATTCCCATCCACGTCCACGGCGTAGACCACTCCATCGTGAACGACCGGCCCGCCCCAAAACCAGTTGCTGCCTTCAAAGCGCCATTCTTCAGTGCCGGTCTGGGCATCAATAGCGTAGAGCCGATTGTCGAACGCACCGATATACAGATGGCCCTCTTCCCAGGCGGGTGTCCCGGCAAAAGCGCCATCCGCCGGGAAATCCCACAGAACAGCCCCATCCGCCAGATTCAGGGCGTACAGGTGACGGTCCATCGAGCCGATGTAAACAACATCGTCGTGGATCAAAGGGGTAGCCCACACACGATGGGCCGTTTTATGACGCCACACTTCTCGCCCGGTCTCCAGGTCGAGCGCGTAGATGTTTCCGTCACTGTTACCGATCACGAAAAGATCGCCAGCGATGGCTCCTCCTTCGACGTACTGCGCCCTGGCCCCGTTGAACCGCCACACCTCTTGCCCGGTCTCTCTATCCAAGGCCCACACCACATTCACCGGCTGACTAAAGAAGCCACTGGCCGGCACTTGCGACGCCACGATAACGTACTCATCACTGACGGCCGGCGTGACATAGAACAAGCCGAGCCGCTCTTCTTTGGGATCTGGTGGAAAGGCCCATATCTCCCTGGGGTAACTATCGTCGTCCTGTACCTGCATAGCAACTACTTGTTGGATATCTGCAGCATAGATCACACCCTCGACTACACGCATGCCCGCCCAACTCGTCGGTTGGGCAGCGCATCCGGTGAGAAGAATCGCCAAAGCCGTTAAAATCAGCAATGGGAGCATCTTTGACCAACGGCGAGATGTTCTTTTGCCTACTGTACTCAAGAATTTACTCCTTAGAAAATGTGTGCAGCACATCCAGGTCCAAGTCAGGGACAGGGTCGTATCCACCGGGGTTCAGTGGATGACAGCGCGCAACGCGCTTAATGGCCAACCACCCACCGCGCCAGATGCCATAGCGGCTGAGCGCCTCATATCCATACTGGGAACAGGATGGTTCGAAGCGACATGTGGGGGGCAGAACACGAGAAAGCGTCATTTGATAAAGGCGGATCAAGGCAAGAAGCAACCGTTTCATACGCACGTCACACTATTCCACCGTCCACTCGACCCTCAGCCCGGCCCGACGGAGCAGACTGGCCAATGCCTGCTCTACGTGTGGCTCTTTGACGCGCCGAATATTGGGGCGAGCGATGAGCACAATATCCCATCCAGGTTGAATGTGATTGTAGAGATGCCGGGCCGCCTCTCGCAACAAACGTCTGGCCCGGTTGCGCTCCACTGCATTGCCAATCTTGCGGCTGGCCGTTACAGCGATCCGCGTTCGACCGAGTTGATTCGGACGAGCAACCAACACCAGCAAAGAGTGCGCCCACGATTGCCCCTCTGCATAAACCCGGCGCACGTCCACCGTGCGCCGCAACCGTACCTCTCGTTCCATACCCTCTCATCACATCCATCCGGCAACGAGTCGCCTGATTAGGCTATGTGTACAGTTTTTCAACGGCGTGGACGTTGGGAATATTCCTTCCAATTCAGTTTCTTTGCACCAAGTCGGGTGACCGCCAAACGACGCCGCCCCTTGCGACGACGGGCCTTCAATACACGTCGGCCGGTGGATGTCGCCATCCGAGCGCGAAAACCATGCGTGCGGGCGCGCTTTCGCTTTTTGGGTTGATATGTGCGTTTTGGCATTCCATCCTCCTGAATTCAAGTTTCGCGCATAGGGCATGACTCAATCGCCGAAAGGCAAATGCCCCATAGCCGCATCATTATACCCCAACATAGCGGTTAGTCAATCTTCCACATTCCTGCCCGACCGATCCACCGTTCGCCGCAAGTCTCTCGACCGAGGCAAGTAGCAGTCGGGAGACCTGGCCCCACCAGCACCGGCTGTAGACGGCTCTCATTCCCTCATCACGAGGGGTAAGTACAGGTCGCACCACGCCAGGATGAAGTCCTGATCGAGCATCCCCTGAGCGGAAACGTTGACCGTGACCGTCTGGCTGACGGAGGCGGGAGCAGACAGGGCGATGGCCCTCACCAACCAGTCACCCTCCTCCAGCCAGAGGGTGTATTGCCCCGTGTCCGGGTCGGAGGATGTGTATGGACCGCCCTGCGCCAAAATCCTGGCTCCCATCCCCTGTCCTGTGTATCTGTTGGTCACGCGGCCCATCAGCCTCCCCATCGTGGGGGCCGGTTCCACCGTGATACTCAATGGAACGTAGAGGAGCGGAGTGATCGAATCATTGTTGCCGACCGCCAATCGCGCCGTGTGGAGACCGGGCTGCAAGCGGGATGTGTCGAGCGACAGGAGGATGGTCTGTTCCGCTTCCGCCGGGACGTCCTCTGCGACCGGACTCTCCGTCAGCCAGTCCGCCCCCAGGCCGATGATGGCGTGCCCAATCTCCGGCGCCCAATCCTCTGCTCCCTGGATGGTGCCCAGAGCGAGCGCGACATCCATCACTCCGTCCTCTCGCCCCAGGAGGGAGAGCGGCAGAACAATGGTCAGGGAGTGGGCCGTGTATTCGCCGACGGCGGAGCCGATGTAGACGCCGTCCTGCCGCCATACGTCCACCAGCCCCAGCGAGGGCAGGCCGAACAGATCAAGATAGTAGTCGTAGCCAATGTCCTGCCCCGCCAATCCACCCATGTCCCGAGGGGAACGCCCTGTGTCCGGGTTACGGTCGGTATCCAGATAGATGTAGCCGACCACGTCGTGCGGCGCGACAGCAGCGGCGAAAGTCAAACGCAGGGTCAGCGCCGACGGCTCTCCGTCCCACCCGGGATCGGAGATAGCAGCCTCGCCCAGCACCAGGTCGGCCTGTCCCGCGTCTCCCTGCGGATCAAAGATGAACGGGTCCAACGCGCCCTCGGTCGCTGCGGAAGGAACGGCGACTATGTTTCTCTGTAGCGAGTGGAGTGGTATGTCCTGTTCTCCCCACGTTCCGCCGACCGTGCTCTGGTGATACGGTTTCACGGGGGAAGGTGGAGCGGGCCAGTCATCCTCCATCGTCGTCTCATAGATATGGAAGGCGAGGGGTTGCGTACCGCTGTTGCCGATGATCAAATTGCGGGTGACAACCTGTCCCCAGGTGACCGTCATTGTCAGATGGGTGGGCGAGACAGTAGCCTGCGGCCCATCGTAGCGCAGTTCGAAATCGTGGGGGAGGGCAGCGGTCTGCGGCGCGATGGTGACGTTGGCGGTGATGGGCAGGTAGCCCGCAGCCGAGACTTCCAGCGGCCAATCCCCGGCCTCCAGCCAGATCAGATACTCCCCCGTGCCGCCATCGGCGACGACCGACGGCCCGCCAACTGCGGTGACGGTGGCTGCCAGCGGTGCGCCGGTGCGCCGGTCGGTGACTCTGCCGGTCAGCCAACCCATCGTGGGAGAGGGTTCCACCGTCATCGTGATGACCGTCAGCGGGTTGACGATGGTGGTCGCTCCGTCCCGACTGACCAACATCAGTTTGGCGGTGTGGATCCCCGGCTGGACCGATGTGGCGTCGCAGGTGACGCTGATGGTGCGGGAGTCGTCCGCCGCCACCGTGCCCGTGACAGGGTGTTCCACGAGCCAGGGGGTATCGCTTGCTTCCAGCAGTGCATTGGGCCAGTTGTAGCTGTAGGAGTCGTAGCCGGGACTAGAGTTGTACCACTCGCCGTATTTGTCGTCGAGGTGATCAAAGGTAGTGAAGTAAATGCCGAAGGGACGGCCCGGCCAGACGTGCAGTCCCGCCAGCGGTATCTCGTACTCGTAGATCCAATGCGGCGCAGGGTGACCGGGAGTGCTGCTTTGGCCGACCTGCACACGGCCGGGGTAATCGAAATGAGTCTCCAACGAACCAGCGTTTATTATGGAGTGGAATCCTCGATTGCCGCCACCGGTCGGGGCAGAGGTGGATCTGTAGTCACCCAGATTCACCCAGATGCCTGTGCTGAGGTAGACATTGTAGCCAGATGCTCCGAACTGTTCCATCAGCACATACAGGTTTTCCAGCGAGTGCTTGACATAGACCCGCCCAACTTCCTCCCCCTGTGGATCGTAGTACACGGTGGTCGAGACCACGCTCCCGTCGTCCCATTCGCCGGCGGTGTAGACGCCGTCCAGGGTGGGGATGAGGTCGCTGAAAGGTACGTGCAGGGCGGGATAGCCTGCGCTCGCGGCGGCTAGAGAGTTTGGCAAGGTCTCTGACCGCAGCCGGACGGTGGACGTCGGTCGGAGACCTCGTCCAACGAAAGCGCTCGGCAAGGTCTCTGACCGCAGCCGGACGGTGGACGTCGGTCGGAGACCTCGTCCAACGAAAGCGGGATAGCCTGCGCTCGCGGCGCCGGGGAGCGTGGGCGTAAAGTCGCCCTCTCCCTCAAAGATCGCATACTCCAGCGTGGTGGGGCCAACGTTGCTGATGACGAGAGAGCGGGTCAACGACCGACCGACCATCAGATTCACGTCCAACGACGGCGGAAAGAGCGCGATCTGCGGACGGAGAGATAAGTCCAGCGTGGTGGTCGCGCCGACGGTGACTGTAACCCCCGTCGCCGTCTCGGTGACGTAGCCGTCCTGCGCGACGACGAGGGTGTAGGTTCCGGCCAGTAGTGGCATGGTGTAGACGCCGGTCTCGCCGGTCATGACGGAGAACCGGTCTCTCCCGCCCTGCGCCGAGACGATGGCTCCGGTCAGTGGTTCGCCGGTGAGCACATCATCCACTCGGCCGGTCAGCACACCGAAATCGCAACCGGATCTGAACCAGCCAAGAATACGACGCAGCACCACCACCCCATCCGGGGCCGGCAGAGCCTCGAAAGGAACGCCCAGATGGACGGTCCTGAAGCAAGCATAGCGGTCCAGGTGCGTCGCCCCGACAACATATTCGCTATACACCGGTTGACCGAATTGACCGATGAAAGCCGCCGAGGCCGCTATGTCGGGATGAATACTGGTACTAACGTCGCCGAAAGAGGGAGGGTAGGAGAGGGTGTATGGCCCCAACCAGGCACCCACCGGGTCGCCCGGCGCGCCGGCGACCGTCTCGATGGAGACCAGCGGTTTGACGTCGCTGCTGACGTGCAAGTAATCGCGGGCGAAGTCGGACGTGCCGCGTTCGATCATATAGCCACGGCTGGAGAGGAACAGTTGGCCACCTCCATCCAGGTAATCCATCAATTCAGCCTCGGCGTATGGAGAGAGGGTGTCGGTGTGGTCGGCCGCCGTGTTCCAGATGACGATGGGGTACTGTTCCAGTTCACTGAAGGGCGGTTCTCCCTGCCAGCTCACGTCCCACAGAGTGTAATCTTCGGCCAAAGCGCCGAGGGCCTGGGTAAAGTAGGTCTCGTGCGTGTGTCCTTTGTCATCGTCCACCAGCAGGATGGGCGGTATAGGAGCGAGGAGGAAGTTCTCTACTGTATCACCGGTGATGGAGACGTTCCGGATCGCGGTGGCGTGGCTGCGGCTGGTCGCCTTGATTTCGTAGTCTCCCTGGGCAACTGTGATGGTATAGACGCCGGTGGCAGGGTCGGTCTCCACGGGTGCGAGGGGGGTATCGAGGATGGTGATGGTAGCTGCCAGCGGCGCGCCCGTCCCGGCCTCCGTCACCTGACCGCTCAACAGGTAGCGGGGAGCGAGCGGGAGGGTCAAATCCTGTGTCGTCGTCGTGTCGGTGATGATGGTGACGGTGGTTGTGACCGGCAGGTAGCCGTAGGTGCGGGCGGTGAGGTCGTAGGCGCCGGCCGGCAGAGTGAGAGTGTAGACTCCCTGGGCGTCGGTCGCGGCCTCTCTGGTAATCCCGGCGGTCTGCGAACGGGCCAGGATGGCGACGTCAGCCAGCGGTAGGCCGCTGTCGCCCGCCGTCACCCGGCCGGTCAGTGTGCCGACGGAGTAAACGCTAAAGACGGCCTCGTAAGCATCAATCCGCCCCCAGCCGTAGGTGTAGTCCGGGCCACGATCGCCCAGGTCAACGCCGGTGGAGGTGATGGCCG
Source organism: uncultured Anaerolineales bacterium (assembly GCA_964643875.1). Taxonomy (GTDB): domain Bacteria; phylum Chloroflexota; class Anaerolineae; order B4-G1; family B4-G1; genus CAZXVB01. The sequence goes on from CAZXVB010000050.1 coordinate 10,426, forward strand.
TTTGCAATTCCGTCAGAGTCAGGTTCGGATTGGCCTGCAAGAGCAGGGCGATCAGGCCGGTGACGTGTGGAGCAGCCATCGAGGTGCCGCTCAGGTAGACGTAATCGCCGTCGTTCCAACTGGAGCGCACGGCGACGCCGGGAGCGCAGAATTCGGGTTTGGTCATGGTGGTGAGGGGAGAGGGGCCGCGACTCGAAAAGTCGGCAACCACGTCATCGCCGTTGGTGGCGCCCACAGCCCAGGATGCGGGATAACTGGCCGGCGAGCCGATGGTGCCTGAGGCGGGGCCATTGTTGCCGGCCGAGAAGACGGGTACAATGCCGGCCGCCAGCAGGGCCTGCACGTCCTGCTGAAATTCCGTATCCCAGCCGTCGTCGTTGCCCCAGGAGTTGTTGACCACGTGGGGAGCGCGGGAGGGGTCGGGATTGTCGCCGTTCAGGTCGGTGGGAGCCAGCAGCCATTGGAATCCGGCGTGGATGTCGGAATCGTAACCGCAGCCCCAATCGTTGAGCACTTTGACCGCGATCCATTCCGCTCCCGGCGCTACGCCAATCCGGTTGCCTGCGCCGTCGTCGCCGACGATGGTGCCCATGGTGTGTGTGCCGTGGCCGTACCCATCGGCTGGGACATAGGGATACTGACCGGTGGCGTCGTACCAGTTGTAGTTGTGGTCGTAACTGCCGCCGTTCGCGCCGCGATATTTGCCCGCCAGGGCAGGATGGGTGTAAAGGACTCCGGTGTCCATGTTGGCGACGACCACGCCGCTGCCGTCAACTCCCAGTTCCGTCCAGACATCGTCGGCGTTGATGAGGGCGATGTTCCATTCCAGGCCGTTCGGCGGCGGCGGGGGCGGCTGCGTAGGTTGAGGGGCAGGAGTAGGCGTGGGAACGGTCACGATGACCGTGACCACCGTCTCGATCACCGTCTCGTAGACGGGCGGTGTGGGCGACGGTGTGGGCGTGGTCTCGATCCGCTTCAGGTAACGGTCGGCGGCGATGCGCTCCACATCGTCGCGGGCGGCGAGCGCCTCCAGCGTCTCGCGGTCGCCGACGACGGCCAGCCCGTTGAAGACCCAGAAGGAGCGGTAGTCGGTCACGTGGCTGGCGGCTCGTTGGGCGTCCAGGTAAGCGATGATCTCTGCCTGACTCTCTTGAGCTGCCTGACGCAGACGGGTGTAGACCCACTGTCCACGCTGGCCATGGTCCGTCAGGGAGTAAGCGGTCGAGAGATCCGCTTTCTCCCTGAGGTAAACGATGAAACGAGCCTGGCCATCTGGAGAGCGGGCCATCTCCTGGACGATACGGGGATCCACTTTGCCCGAAGGGGTGTCATCCCCCCGACTCACCTCTCGAGAAGGGTGCTCTGCTGCGGCGAGAGCAACTCCCAACGAAAAAAGCGAAACGAACGCCAGAACGAAAACAACCGACTTGCTCACTTTCACATTCACTATACCTCCCGACGATTTACCTTATGCCGTCCGCCGCGCGTAGGGATGCGCGGCTACGAAAGCGATTTTTGCGCCTATCCGAAAAGTAAAAGGTAATACCCTCGGCCACTCAAAAATTCAAGTGAAGTCGCACAGGATGAACAGTTACGACGGGAAGAGAATCTCCTCCACTCGTCTCAGATGT
>CAZXVB010000051.1:0-5280 GCA_964643875.1 uncultured Anaerolineales bacterium
GTAGTTACGCTCAAACACGGCCTTGATTGTCCCAACACGAGCTTGATGGTGCGCAGATTATACCACAAATTGGACAAAAAACCTGTTGCTTTGTGGTGCCTTGTCATTGAACGTAAAAAATGACGCGCATCGGTGCCGTTTTTCAATTTTGACAGCTTGGCAAAATCATGTTATATTCCTTCCTTGTAACCGGGTTCGCCAATTTCGGTGGTTTGAGAGGGGGAGGCAAGGGAATCCCTTTCGTCGTACCCCAAGAACCATCACCCCGGTCAGAAGGCCAAGTCAGAGAGCTAGCTGCAACCAGTGGCTAGGGGGGGAAGAAGGGGCATCTCGTTTATGCACTTCGATATCCTCACATTGTTTCCTTCTATGTTCCGCGGCCCTTTTGAGGAGAGTATCCTCAAGCGAGCTCGCGAAAGTGGCCGACTCTCCATTGCCCTGCACAACATTCGCGACTACGCGGAGGGCAAACATCGTATCACTGATGATGCGCCCTATGGGGGAGGTGGGGGAATGGTCATGAAGCCAGAACCCATCTTCGCGGCTGTAGAGGCGGTGTTGTCTCAACCGGTCGCTTCCCCATCTGGCCCCACGAGTGCTCAAAAGATATCTTCTTCAAGTTCACCACCATCATCGGATGTACCGGTAATTTTGTTGACGCCGCAAGGGCGGCTTTTTACCCAGGATGTGGCATTTGAACTATCCCATTATCGGCGGATTGTGTTGATCTGTGGCCGATATGAGGGGGTAGATGAGCGGGTACGTCGTTACCTGGCGACTGATGAAATCTCCATTGGGGATTATGTGCTCACCGGCGGAGAATTGGCGGCAATGGTGATCGTGGACGCCGTTACCCGTCTGCTACCGGGTGTTCTGGGCGCTCCAGGGGCCAGTGAACAAGATTCCCATGTCTATGGTTTGTTGGAAGGCCCTCACTACACGCGCCCCGCTGTCTTCCGGGAATGGGGCGTGCCGGAAGTTTTGCTTTCAGGTGACCATGCGGCTGTAGCCCGGTGGCGTCGTCAGCAAGCCCTGGTGCGAACTCTGGAACGTCGGCCGGATCTTCTGGCACGGGCCGATTTGACACGTCAGGAGCGCGAATTTTTGGCTAAATATGAACCTGAAGCATAGTTCGTAGGTACCTTACATGGACTGATGCATGGAGGGAGCATGACCTCAGGGCAATCAGATGGCGAGTTGGTCCTTCGCGTCCGGGTGGGGGATTTGGACGCGCTGGGGGAACTGTACGAACGGTATAAGGGTGCAGTCTACCGAACCGCTCTGGCAATTACGCGCGATGAAAGTGTCGCTGAGGATGTTTTGCAGGAGACATTTTTGCGTACTTGTACATACGCTCATTCCATAGATGAGAACTTGCCGTTAGGCCCCTGGTTGTATCGGGTAGCGGTGAATCTATCATATAGCTGGTCCAGTCGGGTCAAGCGATGGTTGAATGTGCTTCAAGAGACGTTCGATCAGTGGGTGGTGCCTACGTGTCGTTCACCCGAAGCACTGACCGAAGAGCGAGAATGGCAACAGGCTTTGATGTGCGCTATTGATGCCTTGCCCGACCGTCATCGCACGGTGGTGATTTTGTATTATTTGGAAGAACTGACGTTGAAGGAAATTGCTTACGTAATGGATCTGCCTGAGGGAACTGTCAAGTCCCGCCTTTACTATGCCCGGGAGATGTTGCGGGCACATCTTGACGAACAAGAGCGCAGACTGATCCCAGAGGTGGTGTATGATTTTACATAGCCGCAGTGATAACCAGTCGAGGAGGGATTTGACGGACGGTCGGCCATGGCATGGTGAATTGGATGCGATGGTGCGCTCGGCACTCCTGGAGCGGGTGGGGCGTGCAACCCCTTCGCCGACTACGTGGGAGCGTATTCGTACGCGCGTGGAGCGGAGGACCGTGCGGGAACGAACATTTGGAATGTTCTGGATAATGGGTCGCTACATACTCCAGCGGGTTTGGCAGGCTGGCCTATTGTCTCTTTCTACGTACACTGAATCCTGGCGGTGTCCCCAGACTGTGTGGGTAGAATGGCGGTTTGATCCGTATTTCGGCCGGATTATGGCTGGTGAGTACGGGTTCTTTTTCCTGCGTTTGGCGTTCTGAATTGCATTTTCATCGTGATTCAATATAATTGGAAGGCTTATGTCTGTTGTCGTGTTACTGTTGATGTTGGACAAGGGGTGTTATGTCTGAAAATATCTTACTCGATATCAGGAATCTGACCACTCGCTTCTATACCGAAGATGGGGTGGTCCATGCCGTTAATGGCATCTCGTACAAATTGGAAGAGGGAGGTATGTTGGGGGTGGTTGGAGAGAGCGGGTGTGGCAAAAGTGTCCACGCGCTTTCCATTATGCGGCTGATTCCTAGCCCACCGGGCCGCATCGAAGATGGAGAGGTCTGGTTTGCCGGCCGTGACCTGCTCAAATTATCTGAGGGTGATATGCACCGGGTGCGGGGAGCTGAGATCGCAATGGTCTTCCAGGACCCGATGACCTCACTGAATCCGGTCTACACTGTGGGGTTCCAGATTATGGAGGCCCTCAAGCTGCATCAAGGGATGGACGATGCTCAGGCACGTGAACGGGCCGGTGAGTTGCTAGAGATGGTCGGTATTCCAGAGGCCCGCCAGCGGGTGGATGACTATCCCCATCAATTCTCCGGCGGTATGCGTCAACGAGCTATGATTGCCATGGCTCTTTCATGCAACCCGAAACTTCTCATTGCCGATGAGCCAACAACAGCATTGGATGTGACCATTCAAGCGCAAATTTTGGAACTGGTCAAGCGGCTACAGGAACAACTGGGAATGGCCGTTATGTGGATCACCCACGACTTAGGCGTGGTCGCCGGGTTGGCGATGAAAGTCAATGTTATGTATGCGGGGTACATTATCGAGCGGGGAAATGTGAAGGACATCTATCTGCGGCCTCGTCATCCTTATACCATTGGCCTGTTAGGTTCACTTCCCCGCCTGGATGAAGCTCCCGGCACCAAGTTAGTCTCCATTCCGGGCTTGCCTCCCGATTTGATTGATTTACCATCCGGTTGCCCCTTTGCCGCCCGGTGTACGTATGCAGTGGACAAGTGTCTGGAAGAAACACCTCAGTTGGAAGAGGTAGGGGTGGACGGTCACATTTCGGCTTGTTGGCGCTGGAAAGATGTGGCGGCAGATCGTCGTGGGGAGGAAGAATAATGACTGCAGAAAAGACAGCGTTGGTGCAGGTCCGGCATCTGAAAAAATATTTCCCGATTATGCGCGGTACCATCATCCAGCGTCATATTAATGATATTAAAGCGGTGGATGATGTCACTTTCGATGTCTACAAAGGAGAGACCCTGGGGTTGGTTGGGGAGACCGGCAGTGGAAAGACTACCGTAGGTCGTACGATGCTTCGGTTGTATGAGCCAACGGATGGCGAGATCATCTTCGATGGAGTGGATATCCGGGGTCTGCAAGGAGCGGAGTTGCGTAACCTGCGACGCCGGATGCAAATGATCTTCCAGGACCCATATGCTTCGTTGAATCCCCGTATGACGGTTGGCTCTATTGTCGCCGAACCGTTGGAAGTGCACGGGGTTTCATCCGGGAGGGAAAAACGGGAGCGGGTGCAGGAACTGCTCCGGATGGTGGGTCTCAACCCATATTTTGTCAATCGGTATCCCCACGAGTTTTCCGGTGGTCAGCGCCAGCGGATTGGGATTGCACGCGCATTGGCGCTCAATCCGGATCTGATCGTCTGTGATGAGCCGATCTCATCATTGGATGTCTCGATCCAGGCCCAGGTGGTCAACTTGCTGGAGGATTTGCAGGAACGTTTGGGGTTGACTTACTTGTTCATCGCACACGACCTGAGTATGGTGCGCCACATTAGCCAACGGATGGCGGTGATGTACCTGGGGAAGATTATGGAATTGACAGATCGAGACGAGATCTATCTGAACCCACTCCATCCGTACACGCAGGCGTTGATGTCGGCCGTTCCGGTGCCGGATCCCATCGTAGAGGAAAAGCGGCAGCGGATTGTCCTGGAGGGCGACATTCCCAGTCCGGCCAATCCACCCAAGGGGTGCAATTTCAGCACCCGTTGTTGGCGGGCGATTGACATATGCTCGGAAGTTGAGCCGGAATTTGTCGAAGTCCGGCCAGGCCATTTCTGTGCCTGCCATCTGGTCAAGCCGGAGATGTAGCTATAATCGCTATGACCGGTCCTTTGATCGTGTCATGCGCGTGAAGAAAGGCCGATGGTGCGATGAAAACGGCCACCGGAGATGAATGAAAGGAGGTGATGTGACGGGGAATATTCGCGAATGTGATGCACGATCAATGTCGAAACACTAAGTTGAAAGGCAACAATTTACTTGAGGAGGAGAATTATGCTCAATAGAAAATGGTATGTTGTGGCTGGCGTGTTGATGGTGGCGAGTATGTTGCTCACCGCTTGTGGCCAGCCAACTGAGGTGATCAAAACTGTCGAGATTACCGTTCCGCCCGAAGAGGTGGAAGTGGTGGTAACGTCCCCACCGGAGCAGGTTGAGGTGACGGTTGAGGTTGAGGTCCCCGTCGAAGAGGAAGGTCTGGGGGCTGGGTGCACCTTTAATGCCTACCGGATGGGCTGGGTCATGGACTACGGCGATGCTGAGAATATCCTCAACGTGGTCTTCCATCCCGATTCCCCGTTCCAGTACACGTTCTGGGATGACCAGGAATACCGGGATCTGGTGGATCAGGCATTGACGGAGTTCGACCCTGAAGCACGCGCCGAGCTGTGGAAGCAGGCGGAGCAGATTATGATGACCGATTACGCGGCCATCATTCCGCTCTTCTACTACGACCGCACCGTCTTGATGCGTCCGGATATCGAGGCGGTCTTCCCGCCATTCGGTTCTCCGCCGGTCAAGCACTGGGCTATGCCCGAAGGTGAGACCACGTTGCGTTATCGGATTGGTACCGAGCCGCCCACGCTGGATGTGAACACCTCTACAGATACGACCTCTCACCTGATCCAGCACCAAATTATGGACTCGCTGTACGAGTACAAGGCCGACGGCACGATTGAGCCGGCTGGTGCGGTATCGTACGAGGTCTCTGAGGACGGTACGGTATACACCATCAAGTTGCGTGAAGATGCCACCTGGTCCGACGGTGAGCCGGTGGTCGCACAGCACTATGTGGATGGCATCATCCGCTTGCTGGAGCCGGAGACGGCGGCCGAGTATGCCTGGCTGATGTACGTCGTGAAGGGCGCTGAGGCCTT
>CAZXVB010000051.1:5380-11893 GCA_964643875.1 uncultured Anaerolineales bacterium
GAGGATGCGACCGCCCTGGCTGCTTACGAGCGTGGCGAGTTGGATGTTGGCGGGTTCCCCAGCGAGGAGCTGCCGCGCTTGTTGGAGGAGATGCCGGATCACGTGCGTGTGTTGACCCGTCCTGGGCCGTACTACATCGGCTTGAACTTCCTCCGTCCACCTACGGATAACCTGAACTTCCGTAAGGCGTTGGCGAGCGCCATTGACAAGCGGGCGATCATTGATAACGTGCTCGAGATGCCCTGGCGTCAAGAGGCGTGTGGTGTGATTCCGCCGAACATCCCCGGTTATCAGGGGTGCGGTGAGGTTGGTTACCAGTTCGACCCCGAAGCAGCAATGGGGTACCTGGAAGCTGCGATGGCTGAGATAGGTGTCGAGGATGCCGGTGATATCACGGTCAACCTGTGGTACAACCGTGGTAATGAGGACATCCTTGATGCAGTCGCCGAGCAGTGGGAAACCAACCTGGGCATCAATGTGAACGTGGCTATCATGGAGTGGGCTGCGTATCTGGATACCCTCGATGAGTGCAACAATTAGCTAAGGTAAGTGTTCTCCGGGGGAGGGGAGCCTCCCCCGGAGATTTGATAGCGTATTGTCGTAAATTGTTGTAATCGGTCGCGAATTGTATCAGGGTTCTGGACGCTGGGCCATTTCGTGCCTGATTACGTGTTACAGAGCCGATTTGCACCGTTGGTTATTTTGTTATTAGTTTGATACAACAGGAGGCAGTATGCAAAGACTTATCGTTCAGAGGGTGTTGTGGAACATCCCGGTGCTGATATTGATCACTATTGTGACTTTTGGGATGATGCAAATCGTACCAGGAGGCCCCTTTTCCGGCTCGGCGTCGGGACGTCCTGTACCGCCGGAAATCCGGGCCAATATGGAGGCCAAGTATGGCCTTGATAAGCCGGTTTGGCAGCAGTATCTCAATTATATGAGAGGCCTGGTGTTCCACTTCGATTTTGGCCCTTCCTTGCGTAACACTGATCGCTCGGTCAATCAGATGTTGTTCGGGGACAATTATGTGGTGAATGTATTGCGGGAACAACTTCGAGCAACGTTTGGAACGGCCGCTAGTTCGATGACGTTTTCTACGCCTCCTCATTTGTTCGACTCCCAGGCGTTGGTCGTCAAAACCAATGGGGAAGTAATAGGGTATGTCAGCATTGGGTGGGCAGAGCGGTTCGAGGCGGTCAAGCGTTTCTTGACCTTGGCGCCGGTCATGGTGTCTGCGCAAGTGGGGATAGTTTCCATCGGTCTGGCAATCCTGGTAGGGATCCCCCTGGGGATTATTTCTGCCCTCAAGCAGAATAGTTGGCTTGACTATATAGCAATGTTTATTTCAATGCTGGGAGTTTCGATCCCGAACTTCTTGCTGGGGATCGGGTTGATTCTGTTATTTGCATTGAAGTTGGGGTGGTTGCCTACGTATGGTTGGGGAGATACTTGGAAACAAGTGATTATGCCGGCTGTTACGCTCGGAACAGGTGGTATGGCGATCATTGCTCGCTTGACTCGGGCCAGTATGTTGGAGGTGATCCGGGCGGACTATATCCGCACGGCGCGGGCGAAGGGGTTGGCAGAGCGGATCGTGATTGTGCGCCATGCTCTGAAGAACGCACTTATCCCGGTCACGACGGTGTTGGGGCCAATGATGGCGGCTTGGCTGACCGGTTCCTTCATGGTCGAATGGGTCTTCTCCATCGGGGGGATTGGGAAGTTTTTCGTCACCGGCGTGACGGATCGAGATTATATGTTGATTATGGGGACGATTATCCTGTATTCAGTGGCATTGGTCCTGTTCAATATGTTTGTGGACATTGCGTATGGATTGATTGACCCCCGCATTCGCTTCGACTAAGCGAGTGACGTGCGAAAATTAGAGTGAGTAAGGAGTTTGAGTTATGGCAGAATCTGCATCGGAACGACGTCGGCGGGAGGAAGAAGAGCATTTTGCCGAGCGCGGCGTCAGTTTGTGGCAAGATGCATGGCGGCGTCTCTTGCGCAACCGGATGGCTGTGGCCGGGCTGATCTTCATCGGTATATTGGTCTTTTGTTTTGTCACGGCTGATTTCTTACCCCCTTACAGCTACCGGACGGCGGATTATGACAATACAAAAATCGGTCCTCGCTGGCCTGACCATATCTTCGGTACGGATAAATTGGGCCGGGATGTTTTCAGCCGGATTTGGTGGGGAACGCGAGTTTCATTGACGGTGGCAGTCGTCGGATCGTTGACTTCGTTGATCATTGGTGTGACGTATGGATCCATATCGGGATATGTGGGGGGCAGGGTAGACAACATAATGATGCGTTTTGTGGACGTGATGTACGGATTCCCCACACTGCTGTTCATCATCCTTATTATGGTGGTCCTACCGTCCGAAAACGCGATCCAGGGGATGATTAACATCTTCATCGCTATCGGCATAGTGGGCTGGATGGGAATGGCCCGGCTGATCCGGGGACAGTACCTTTCTCTGCGAGAAAAGGAGTTTGTGTTGGCCGCTCAGATGGTTGGCGCAGGCCCGGCCAGAATCATCTCTCGACATTTGTTACCCAACAGTTTGGGGCCGGCCATTGTCTCCCTGACGTTGGGTATCCCTGGTTTGATCCTTACCGAAGCAACATTGAGTTTCATCGGTCTGGGCGTTCCACCGCCGTATCCTAGCTGGGGACAGATGGTCTCCGAGGGCTGGCGCGGGTTGCGGGCTATGCCACACCTCACCATATTCCCCGGTTTGGCGATCACACTGACGATGCTGGCGTTTAACTTCCTGGGGGACGGTCTGCGGGATGCGTTGGATCCCACAATGCGGGGTACGGCGTTGGTCAGTGCCGCGCGTAGACGAAGCCGGAAGAAGAAACGAGCAGAACGTAGGGCAGCAGCGAAAGCCGCCTGATATGTTGTGACGGTATGAAGTAGCGAAGGCAACATCTATGGGAGTTAGAACATTGAATTGAGTTAAGTGTGTCCAGGTGGCTGGCGTTTGGCGACTGCTCACCTGTAAGACATGTTTCTAATTTGGTGGTGTTGAAGACAAGGGAGGTGTCAAACCTCCCTTGTTTAGTAATGGGGTGTGGTGAATTCTGAAGCTCTCCACTTAGTTCCGGTTCACTGGCTCATAAGAGCTGAGGAGGTGCTGTGCGATGATCAGGCGTTGGCGGTTTTGGATTATCTTGCTTGCCGGGTTGGTGATTGTGTTCACCCTGTTGGGGTGGGCCAGGGCATATGTTCCTTTGATGGCAACCAGAGCATCGGATATGTGGAGCCGGGGCCGGTTGATAGGAATGGCTTCCTTGAATCTGCGCCCCGATCTCCAGGTGGGGCCGGACGGCGGTATGTTTATCACATGGGTGGATCCCGACGATCGCTTGCACATAGCCCACCTGGACGCCGATTCCGAGGGCAAGATTTCGTGGGACCGGAAGCCGTCTCTGGGGGATAGAGTTCCTCATGGGCCGAGGCTGTTGGTGGGGGCGGATGGGATTCACCTGATTTGGCGAGAGGTGGCCGGTCAACGTTCACGATTGGCGTATGCTTTGCTGGATGACACCGCTACGCTCAAGGTTTCTCCTTTCTACCTTTCCCTGGAAGAGGATTATGTTGTCCGTTCTCCCGGCATCGTATTTGGCAATCAAGGGGCCGTAGAGGTGTTTTGGATCGGTCGGTCCGGCCTCTATCGGGTCGTCATCGGAGCGGATGGTGTTGTGCAGCAGGGGCCCATCTTGTTGGTCGAAGGAGAGGACCCGTTGGCTCTTCAGACTGATCGGAGTGGCCGAATCCATTTAGCCTGGACCCGTGACGTAGAGTCTGGGACTGCCATATACTATGCCGTCCTGGACCCTACCAGGTTAGGCGCAGACGGTTTGAGCGAGCCGGAGGAGATGGCGCGTCTGTTCCTCTCTAGTGGACAATCGGTGGAAAGTATCGCCATTGGCCTGGATGATGAGTACGGGTACGTCGTGTGGATCGTAGAAGATGCCAAGTATGTCTCTTCGAATATGCAGTTTGCGGTCTTTCCGGTGGAGATTCCCCGTCAGAAAAGCGTCCGAGATCTGGAGTTGCGGACTGGTATTGATCCGCTTTATCTGTGGTCGGTGCGTGGGCAGCACGAAACGGCGCTGTTGGCTTTCTCCGAAGTGGTGAGGAGTAAGGATGGTCCACAGTTGCAGATCGCAGTGCGGCCATTGCATGGTGAGGGGCCGGCCGGTGATCAAGTTTGGGCACAAAAGCTCCACCTCCGTGATTACCAAGGAAATCACGGAGGCCGGTTGACTTGCTCTATGCCCAGCGCACTGCCGAGGGGGAGATGCGGCAGTGACAACCCGCTGAACGGGCTGGACGAGGAACACGTAGTGACCGCTTCGATGATGGCGTCCTTGAAGCCTACCCTGAGTGTGGATGGAGATGGTGATTTCCATCTCACGTGGTTGGAGACGGGGGGGTTCGACGTTTACCGTGTGGCGTATGCCAGCACCGACCTGGCGGTGCGCAGGGCCTATAATCGTCTGACCCTGTGGGATGTGACGGATCGTGTGCTGGGGGTGGCTATGCAGTTCTTCATAGCCGTGGGGTTGACGCCGGTGCTGGCGATCTACTGGGCATTGGCTCCATTGATCTGGCTGTTCATCTACCTTCTCCTCACAGGGCAGGAACACCTGGAGTCGCCGAAAAGCTGGGGCGCGTTAGGAGTTGCCGTGGCTCTGGAGGTTATTTCGACCTACCTGATATATCCGATCCGCAGCGTGATGCCGTCAGTGTGGCAATCAACGTTGCCACTTGTTACGGCTGCCTGTGGTGCTGGGCTTTCTTTGCTCTATGTGATGAGAAAAGACGATAAACCGATCTTTGGGGCGTTCTTTATATTTGCGATTGTCCATGGCTTGCTCGAGGTGTTGGCATTCGTCTTGTTACGTTAAGCCGTTGTGCTGGTTTGAGATCATGCCGGGAGAAATTGATGGGTATGCGTAGATGGGTATTGTTGGCTTTGACAGTTGGGATGTGGCTGGGTTTGTTCGTGGAAAGAGGGACGGCGGAGGGAATTGAGGTTCTTTCCCAGACGACAGAGAGCCACTTCCCGGACGATTTGACTTTCACGCTCCAGGTGCGAACCGATGCTGATTACATCATGGACGCCGCGATTTACTATCGGGTAGGGTGGGCGGATGCTGAGCAGGTGGGGAAGCCGCAACCATTCGCACCATCCTCCGATGTCACGATCACGTATGTGTGGGATACCAGCAAAGAAACTGTACCGCCGTTTGTCGAAGTGACGTACCACTGGCAGGTGATGGATAGTGCTGGTAATGTGTTTGACTTGCCGGTGGCACAGACGGTATATGAGGACGATACCCATGATTGGCGATCATTGGGAAATGAGCATGTTATCGTATATTGGTACGACCGCGCCGATGATTTTGGAGAGATGATCTTCCAGGCTGCTGTTGAAGGCTACCAGCATGTAGCCGAGATCACCGACATCATCCCCGAACGACCGGCCCGCGTTGTGATCTACAATGACCAAGATGACTTCTGTACATTTTACGCCCCCCGCTCTTGTGAAAGATGGATAGGTGGACAGACATTTCCCGGTCTGACGGTGCAGTGGGGAACAAATAGCGATTGGTTGGCCTATGATATCATTCCCCACGAGTTGGCCCATGTTTTCTATAATGAGGTATTTCAGGATACTTGGGTGAGTGTGCCTACTTGGTTCAACGAAGGGATCGCCGTCTACAATGAGCGCACCGACCACCGCGCCGAGATGGAGATGGTTAAGGAAGCGGCTGCCAACGGTGAGCTGATCCCGTTGCGGCATATGGCTACCCAGGCCAGTGGCCTGGCGCACGATGGGATCCACCTATGGTACGCAGAGGCATATAGTTTGGTAGCGTTCATCGCCGATGTGTACGGTGAGGATACGTTGGGAGAGGTGATCTTGACCCTGGCTGACAATCATCCAATGGAAGAGACCTTGCAGATGGTGCTCGGTAGCGATCTGATCGCCTTCGAAATGGAATGGCGAGAGTGGCTTGGCTATCCGGTGGATTTCATCCCTACGCCGATCCGCCAGCCCCCAATGACCGTCGTGCCGTTGATCCTGCCTACGATGCCTCGGGGACAGCCAGCAGTTACGCTCACTCCCACGTTGACGCTGACGCGATCGTCCGCACCGTCAGCTACGCCGATCCTTTCCCCTTCCGCCACTGCGACACCCTCCGTTCCGGCGTCTGAAGGAGGAAGCGGTGGCATTTGTCCACTTTCCGCCGTGGCGGTGTTGGCGGCAGTAGCTTGGTTCTTGACGCTGAACAACCGATCTACTCCTGACTGTTAGAATGCTGATGTGCTGCAGCAATAGGTACATTGCGTCCCCGTCCGTATCTGTTTGCTAACCACAGCCTTCCGTAGATTCGTTCCTGGCTATCCTCCAAAAATTCAATGCTTTCCGTTCACTACCTGACATATTGATCGGTAACCCTCCCGCAGGTTTGAAATTACGTCAG
>CAZXVB010000052.1:0-11793 GCA_964643875.1 uncultured Anaerolineales bacterium
ATTTCTTAAGATATTTAATGCTTATCTGCGAAAATCAGCGTTCATCTGCGTCCTGAATAAATTTGCCAGGGTCCAGATTCCTTGATAGAGGGTAGTTCGACAGAAAGCGACGCAGCCTGGCAACGGAGGTCTCGATGTCGCCGATATTTTCCACGGCCACCACCTCTACTCCGTCAGCGACGAGATACCGAGCCGCGACGTCCACCACCTGCCCGGCGTGTGCCACAAACCGAGCCGTCGCCTCCGCATCCAATCCCCGTAGCCGCACCTGAAGCCCGCGCGCTGAAATCCTTGCCAGGCAGACATCCGGCGGAGCCTGCACCAGCACCAGCAGGTCGGGCCGGGGAATGCGCTCCAGGTAGGCCACGATCCGTCCCGGGTCCGGCTGTTCCGCCGGCGACACAAACAGATGGACAGCCCGGTGTACGAACCCCTCATCGAAAACGATGACTTCGCCGGGCCGCCGATGGGCTTGGAAGAAGTGGTGCTGTCCCGCCATATTGAAGAACAACCGCAGGATCAAGCGCCGATGCCGGCGCGGAATCGGGCGTCGTCGCTGGGAAGCCCACACGTATCGCGCCAGTTCGCGATGGCCGGCGATGAAGGCGGCTGTATGCCAACGGGCCACCGTGCGGGCGAACACGCGCCACAGAATCGGCCCCTGCCAGGCGTCGGGCGCCAGGCTACAGACAGCTCGTCCTACCACCGTCTGACGCATGTAGTGGTGAATGGCGTCGGTGACGGACATTACCGTCACCCCATCGTCACGCCACAGCCGAATCAGGGCCGAGACAAGGGTGCTTTTGCCCGCGCCTGAGTTGCCCAGAAATTCAACAATCATTTGACGATCACAGCAACTGCCACAGGGCCGTCTTGGCCTGGAGCACCACCTGCTCGAAAGGCTGGTCAGCGTTGATTTCGACCACGTGCAGGCCACGACGGTCCATCCGTTCGATGGCGCAGCTCTTGGCCTCGATCATCTCCCGGCTATGGTCCGGCTTGCGCTGTTGCGAAACCTCTGGGCTGACGTGCAGCACCAGCACACAGTCCGGCGGCCTGATACGCCGGTACACATCCCGCTCTATGCGCGCCAGGAAGCGGGTCGTCCGTCCCGCCCACCCGTCGCCCTCAGCCTCAGTAACGATCTGCGGGCCGTCCATTGGCCGGCGCTCCATCACCCGGTGGATCGCCTCCAGGGGATAGCGGTCGTAGAGCACGATGGCCCCCTGAGAGGCTGCCCGCCGACCGGCGAGATAGCGGCGGTAGCGATCCCGCGCAATGGACAAGTGATGCAGATTGCGGCACATCTGCCGCCACCGGTACAACAGCCCGCCCGATGCCCGCTGTTCCCCAACCACCAGGCTCCAGGCCCGGTACGTTTTTCCGGCCGTCCACAACACAGCATGGAGCAGTCGCGAAAGCAACGATGGCTCCTGACTACCCATGTAGTACCGGCGCACGTCCAGCTTCCAGGAAAGCCACTCGTCCAGCACACGCACCAACGTGGATTTGCCGGCCCCATCGGCGCCGACTACCGAGACTGTGACACCGCCGGTGGATAGCCGCTTTCCACGTTTCCCGCTATGGCTTCCGGGAAACAATTGCCGTGTCCACAGGACGCGCCAGTAGCGTCCCACGGCCCACAGGCGACTGTGAATCTGATAGGGACGTAATGCACGTCGCAACTGACGGCGCAACCGGTAGAGCGCATATCCCGGCCGGGGAGATTCGGCGACCGTGTTCAAAAACTCGACCACGATCCCGGCTAACGGCTCATCGCCGATCACCTCGCCCACCAGCGACATGTCTTCCACCTGAGAGCGCAACGCTTCTATCTCGTGCATGATTGAAGCCGGGATACCCGGCGAACGAATGGACAAAACATCTTTAATGACATCTCGATCCCGGTACTTGAGCAACGCCCGCACGGCCAACACCGCCAACTCCACCTCAGGAGCCGGCAATCGCACACCCACTTCCCCTTTTGCTCGCCGCTGGGCACTATCCAGAAAAGCCCGTTCCAGCGGCAAACAATAATTCTTGACGAACTGTTCCCCTAGTATGAGTCGGTAGTGCACGTGCAAGTGGAACAACCGGCCGGTAGGGGGATCGAAGCCCAGGTAATCCTCCATCGCCGGATAACGCTTCTCCGGCGGTGAGAGGATCTGCTTGATGTCATAGCGATGCAAAACGGCCTGAAACAGGTCGTTCTGCTGTCGATCCACCAACAAATCCAGGTCGGTCAACCCACGGAGAGAGCGTTCCAGATGGAGATTGCTTTTCCAATGACAATAGCGGATCCCGTGGGCATCGAGAGCCGTGAAGAACCCGACGAGAGCCTCCAAGGGCGCAGAATCCATTACCGCTCTTCTCCCCACAACTTGACCGTCAATTCACGGCGCAGCGCTTCCCGGTCTGTCGCCTCGATGGGTACCATCCGGCGCGTATAGTTTTCAATGTACGCATCCAACGAGCGAATCGGTCTGGCCGGATTCCCCGCCACGATCGTGCGCGGCGGCACTGAGCGGGTCACGACGCTACCGGCCCCCACGGCCGAATCCGGCCCGATCTCAATGTCGGGCAACAGAATCGCATTGTTGCCGATGAAACAATTGTCTCGGATCCGAATTGTGCCGAAGCGATTCCCAAATGGACTCGCCCCCTGCAGATGCTTCCGAAACAACCTGCTGGTGCCGTCGTGTGTGATGAACAATACCCCCTGCCCTACTGTGACATCGTCGCCCAGTTCCACCAGCCACGGCTCCGTGCCGAAGTTGTGCGGGTCGGTATAGATGCTGCAGCGCTCACCGATGCGCACACCCAGAAAGCGAAGATACGTGATCCGATCCGCATGGCAAAGGAGATAGTAGGCCCGGAAAAAATCCCACCGTCTCCGAATGCCTGCCCAAACCCCGCGCATCCGTTGAACGATCATCCTCGCCATACTCCCTCCTAACTCAACGCTGCGCGCCGGAGCCAGGCCGGCAACTCCATATCACTCGACCGGAGATACCCCTCCACCATATTGGCAATCAATCCCAACGTAACCCACCACATTCCCATGCCATAGGTACTGTGTTGCATATCGGAGAAGAAGTTGACCACCAGGTGGTTGAGGATCACCATCCAAAGTATGACCAGTAAAGCGCGACTCCAAAATCCTTGTTGGGGAATTCGTCTCCACACCTTGCGAGTAAGCATCAGCCACCACCAGGCCGGGAACAGAAAAAGCGCCAATGCCGGGAGGCCCATCTCGGCCGCAATGGCAATGTAACTGTTGTGGGAAGCGTGGGCATACGAGACGACGTGGTTATGCGTCCGTACCTGGAATTGTTGGGCATACTTGCGATAGTTCCCGTATCCCCATCCAAAGAAGGGCTGTGTCTTGATCATTTGTAAACCGGCATTCCAGATCACCCATCGGTCTGCGGCCGTATCCTCGGAATTCATCCGTTCACGGGCAAACGCCATCTGGTCAGATAGCACACCGCTGCCCAGGAGGGCCATCAAAACCAACAAAACGGCCATCAACCGGAGCACCGTCTTGGGATACATCACCAACAACCCAACCATTGCGGCCAGTCCCCCCAACCAACTGCCACGGGAAAAGGAGAGGAAAACACATAAGGCGCTAAATCCAAACACGGCGAACAAGGCGAAGCGGACCGGCCCTGATTCGCGGCTCATCGCTGCCTGAAACAACAGGAAGGAAAAGAAAATCAGCGTCGTGGTATACGCATGCGGATATCCCAACGAGCCGGTGGTGCGAGCGCCCTGATACCCCAGCCAATCCGGCGGCAATAACTGAGGAGCAAACCAGGAAAGGATACCGGCGATAGACTCGATGAGCACGATCACCAGGGCCACCGGCAACAAGCGCCACACATCCTGCTCGTCGGGTGCGGTAATGCGGATCAGAATGTACAACGCCATCGGCACGAAGACCCGGTCATAGAGCAGGTAGAGATAGGATATCGGGCCAGGATGGAACCACAGAATGTTGAGTGTGGCCCATCCCAGATAGGCGACCATCACGAACTCCGCCCGTCCCAGCCGAATGGGGCGTCGCTTCCGGCTGTCATTCCGGGTCACCCGGAGCAACTCGCTCAGTATAGCCACGCCCAGCGCCGCCACCGGCATCGCCCTATGGACCATCCAGTACACCATGCGATAGGCTGCATTCGGGGTGGTCTGCAAAAAGGGGGCCAACAACAACCAGATGATGAGCGCAGCCAATGGGTATGTGTTGAATAAGACCACGGAGGGGATCAAAAGCAGAAAAGCAAACACAAGGTGGAACTGCCCTTTGACAATCAAGACAGCCAGAGGAATCCCCATTGCGACCGCCAGCAGCAAGGGGACTCCACAGGGGATAACAAAGGTCATCACCAGACCGGCCCAATCCCTGCGTGGAACGGACGGGAAGAGTTTGGCTATCCTCCTTGCCCGCGCTGTTCGCGCTCCGGCCTGTGTACAGGGTGTTTCCATTGGCATATCCCGCCCTCTTTTGCTACGCATAGCAGCCTTCGGTCATACCTGAGATCGTTCCACTCTGTTCCCGCCAACGGTCCGCAAGCGAGCGCGTAGCCGGTCGAGTACCAAACGATCCTCCTCCGAAAGCTTCAATGAGACGATCATCACAATGTAAACCCCTATCAACAAAAGCGTGCCGACGACGACCTGCAAGATCGCCGGCATCGGCCCCAACCAGCGTTTCGTCAGCACGACAGCGGTTACGGCGGTCAACCCGGCCACAATCGGCTTGAGGAAACTGACGTCGTAAGGCCACAACCGGAGCAAGGCCCAAACCTGCGCCACACGCAGCGTGTTGATCAGTACCCCGCTGAGGGTCACAGCGATGGCTGCCCCCATCACTCCCCAGCGAGGGATGAAGAGCAAATCCAAGAGGACGTTAACCCCCAGGTAGATCAGCGAATTGACAAAGGTCAATCGGGAATGACCAGTCATCGTGATGACGGAGCCGCATACCCCCGTGCTGGCGTTGAAGAGCGTGGAGAAAGCCAGAATTGTCAAACCGGTCGCCCCGGCAACGAAATCGTCGCCGAATATGGCGAGCAAGGGGCCGGCAAAGGCTGCGATGATGAGAAAGATAGGCAAATTGAATGTCAATCCCCACTTCGTCGTCGTGCGGTATACCTGTTGTAACTGCTCCGTCTTGCCACGGTGGTGAAGGTCCGAGATCATCGGCACGGCGATTTTCTGCAGCGCGTTGTGGAACATGATGCCAATGCTACTCAAGTTCAACACAGTGGCATAAATGCCCACGCCACTCATCACACCGATGGCACCCAGGATGAGCGTCTCGATGCTGCCGCTGAACCGGCGGAGCAATTGAGAAAAGTAAAGCGGCAAAGTGAACCGAAGTATCTCCCGAACACGTCGCCTGGCTAATCCCCAGGGGCGGTTCAAAGGGAAGAGGCGGTGCACAAAGTAGATCAATAAGACCACAGCTACAACCTGAGCTATCACGTGAGCTGCCACGGCCCCCATCACACCCAGCCCCATCCAGATCAGCGCCGCCGAGAGCAAGAGCTTGAGGAGATTCATCGCCACGGTCTCATACACGATGTACTCCAAGCGCTTGAAGCCTTGAGCGATCCCCTCCAGCACAGCCAGCAGAGAAAGCAACGGGATACCCCAACTGGCCAGACGCAACACGGCCACCATATCCGACCGCTCGAAGAACTGAATACTGAGCGGCCCGGCCAACATAAACACACCGACAGCGAAAAGCAGGCCGATCAACCCAGGGAGCACAATACCGACTTGAATCGTTTCCCACAGACGCATCTCGTTCCGCTCACCAATAGCAATGGAAACATACCGCGCCATGCCGGCGCTCAATCCCAAAGAAGCCAGCACCCCCACAACGCCGACCACCGTCAGACTCAAGGAATACATACCCAGCAGATCGGCGCCGAGCAACCGGGCCATCGTCACGCCAAACACAAATCGAATGGCATAGACGGCCAAGTTCCCGGCGAAAGCAATTCCTCCCCCCTTGGCGGTTATGATCACATTTTGATTGGATTGATTGGATACCGGGGAATCTATGTCCTGACCTCGAGATCCGGCCCCGGCCCCTGTGCTCAATGTTGTCTTCGCCATGCAATCACCCATTTCTCTGGACCCATCCTCCGGTCCAATCGCTCAGAGGGTATTTCGGTTGCGGCGGGCCTGCCAGACCCCGAAGGCCAATATCACGATCACAACCAAAGCAGTGCCTGCGACCAACGGAGCGAGCCAGGGAGGGGAAGAGGTTGAAGATGTCCCCCGGTCTCCAGGCTGCGGAGTAGTCAAGCGTGGGGTCATCGTGGAAGAAAACAGCGCGGTCGAAGTTGGCACAGATGAAGATACAGATGGGGATACAACAGGGGTCAACTCCGGGACGACCGTACGAATAACAGTCCCTACCCCGCTGCGGGTAAGCTTGCTGGTGTCCAACGTGTGAATCTCAGTTCCACGCACCAGGGCCAAATCGCCTTCCAATTGCCACGGCTGGTCGAGCAACGATTCCGTCGCCCAAGCGACGCCCTCGTCGCTGGTGCCGGTGACGGCCAACAAGACCCGCTCCGGATTCCACGGCGAGGGAATCAATTCCAAATACCCCAGACTCACGTCCAGGGGCAGGCGTAGGATCACATCGTTCAGCCTTTGCTCGATCCCATCGGAATCGGGAAGGAATGGCTGAGGCAATTGAGCATTCACCTGCCGGAGCAATGGATTGCGAGAGGGGCGTCCGATGACGATTAGGTGATAATCCGATAGCATATCTATATCCACGCCCTCGCCGACTGTCGTCATCACCATCGCCTGCATGCGATCACCGCCGCTTACACGACCTAGATCGGCTGCCACCCGCAGCATCTGTTCCCACTCCTCTGGTCGAGGCTGTGGAGGCAAGACGAACAGCACATCCCCCAGGTCCACACGGTGGTCGAAAGGATGCGGATAGAAACGCAAATCCACATATTGGGTTTCCCGTTCCGTGTGGTCCAGGTGTAGGAAAGAGTCGTTGCCGATACGTAACCAGGCCTTGATGTGCATACACTCGTCTATGGGACGCAACATTGCCTGAATGGAGATCTTGTTGCGCTCTCCCGGCCGTGCCTGGGAGGCCGGCAACCGCACACGCAAAGCGCCCTCCAGGGCCGTCTCCTCATCGAGGGACACCATGGCAACGGGCTGTCCATTATACAGCACACTTAAAAACGAACGGGCATAATCGATCAATTGAGAATGGCTAAAATACAGTTGCAGATACGCCTCTGGCGTCAGCAACCAGGAAGCGGGGAGATCTACATAGTAGTTGATCTCCTGGGAAACCCCCTCCAAGACGCGGTCGTCATACCCCAGATCGGCGAAAGTCATATCGGAAGTTGATGTCAATGATCGTGACGAAAACGCAGAGGATGGCCGCACGGCTTGTACCAGAGCCACCGGCCCTGCCATACCGGGGAAGTCATTTTCAGAACCCATCGCTTGGCCCGCTTTATGGACGGATTCATCCCACAAACCGGTGATGACCAAAATTGCCCGCCGGGGGTTCCAGGGAGATATCACCTCCTGGACGATCCCGTCGTTTTCCGGCACAGGCCACCCGGCATGCTGGAAAAAGTAATCGCTTTTGCTGGAATTCGACTCCCAGCGACCAGCTTGTGGAGGGGAGACAGTACCGCTTCTGTCCAAGGAGAGCAGCGTAGTCGTCAAAGTACTGACATTTAGCGGCTCTGAAGCAGCACCCAGCAATACGGAGGTATTCTCGATGACCATAGGCTCCGTAATTGAGCTAGTGATGTCTTCTTCCATTGCTAATACCAATGTATAATTCTGACTCTCCCCACTCGCCAGGGTGTCCACAGACCAGACGACACGATGTTCATCTCCCAGTTCCAGCTCTAACTCTGAAATATCACACATCGGGGCGCAGGACACCAGATACGTATCAGCAGGCAACACATCCACAAAGGTGAGAGAAGAAACATCGCCCTGATCCGGATTGGCCAGTGTCAGGTGATACGTCAACACGTCTCCGGGGGCCACACTCCTGGGGCCTGCGGTACTCAAACGGAGCTGTCGCTCCGCCACAGAAACCGGCAATCTCTCCATTTCGTTGAGAGCCAAAATCAGCTCATTGTCCTCCGGTTTACCGACTACAATCAAATGTTCATCCCATCCCCCCGTCGTATCTCCGACGGCTAGGCTCTCCAAGAAAGCTGTGGCTGTAGTACCACTGATGATCATCTCAGAGGCCAGATCGCCCAGTTTGGCCGCCACCGCCGTCGCCGCCGTCAGCTCTTCTTGCGTGGGGGTATCCGGCAAGACAAACAACACTCGGTCCGGTTCAAATGCTCGCTGGTAAAAAGGACGTGGGTAATCTGCCAGGTCGGCGACGAGTGGAGTCAGATCGTACACCAGGGAGAAGAAGGTGGTCGGGTGGATCGTCACCCAGGCTTCATGGGGAACACGACAGATATAATCGGCATCCAAAGTGATCTCGATTGAGTGAATACGACCGACAACGCGGAACAAATCAGGAGAAAGATCCACACGGAAATGAGTGTGGGCTAGCCTGGCCGCCCGCAACTGAAACCGTCCCTGGACCTGTCCATCTACGGCGACGACTAACTCCCCCAGATATGGAGGCACCTCGGCGGCTCCTTCCTCAAGGCCCAGATACTGATAACTAAAATCCACATCCAAAAAACTACCCTCGCGTACCTGCCAATACG
Organism: uncultured Anaerolineales bacterium; assembly: GCA_964643875.1. Classification (GTDB taxonomy): domain Bacteria; phylum Chloroflexota; class Anaerolineae; order B4-G1; family B4-G1; genus CAZXVB01. The sequence continues at coordinate 8,754 of CAZXVB010000052.1, forward strand.
AGGGTATCCGCAAATCATATGTTACGGAATCGTACGGGCTATCTAGTTGCGTTTCACCATAACCCAATTCGAGCAGAGTGAAGCGAAATTCATCCGCGTAATCCGCGTAAGGGGGTGAATCGGGTGGTACATCCTGTGCCACGGCGACGGTTGGTACACCCCACAGTGCTCCCGGAATTGCCCACAGGAGCCAGACAAACATTATCCAGATCAGACGCTTCATCTTTGTGGCCCCGTCCCATATTCACCTTCACCATTTTCTTCGGGGGATAACTCCGAAAGAGTATATACCTTGCCATACCCTGCCGCCTCGGCCTGTTGCAGGACATGGCTTGCTTGGGAGAGAAACTCATCTGGCGTGGTGCCATTATGCTGATAGGCAACGATCCCAGCGGTGCCATTCAGATTTAGCTTGATCCCGCTTCTCTCTATCTCGAAAGGATTCCAGGAAAGCCGAGTTTGCAATTGCTCCATCGTCGCCTTGGCCTCCTCTTCCGGTGTATCCGGGAGCAAGAAAGCGAACACAGTGCCTTCTATGCGGGCAATGATGTCTTCCCTACGAAGCGACTGCCTCAAGAACACTGTTACCCTACGCAACACTTCCCCGTACTCATGGAAGGAAGTAGCACGCGTCGTCTTCAACTGATCAACATCCATCAATACCAGCGAGAGCGGATACCGATTCCGCTTCGCGCGACTCATCTCTTCGGCCAGCCGCTGACGAAAATATTCCTTGTTATATGCCCCTGTCTGCTCATCGAGGATACTGAGATTCGCAATGCTTTCCAAGGGAGTTTGCAGGTACTCGGAGAAGAAAGCCAATCCGCCTCCCAGCACCAGACCGGAGAAGACCCCCAATGCTAGATTGAGCACCTTGTTGGGTTTTACAGGGGCAGCGGGCGTAATGGCCGGATCAAGGGGTTTCAGATCGTAAACCTCATATAACTCTTCCACGTAAACGATGGTTTTCTCACCCACCATGTTTGCGAAATCGCGTACCAGCAGTGGGTCGTTGCCCTCTACGGCGATCTCGATGACATTGGTGCCCGCTAACAATTGGCTTTCCACTGTCAAGGATCGTTTCTCATCCGCAGTGAGGCCCAATTCACTGGCCGCCTGACTCTTGATCATCCGACTGGAAGCCACCTCAGCGTACGTACTGGCGATCTCCGCCCGTTTGCTTAGCGTATCCAGGCCGCTCACAAAACTCCTCATATCCTCGAAAGAACGGCCAGGTGCAACGATGAAAGTAGCCACGGAGCGATAGGTAGGCGCTTGCGTGAACGTCAAAACGATTGTGGCCGTGATCGTAACCAAAAAGGCCGGCGATACGATCCACCATTTTTTCAACAGAACGCGCAGGTAAATTTTTAGCTCCACAGCTTTTCCTTTTTCCTATTCTGCGCCAGTCGCCAACAACACAGCACGCACCGTCCACCACAGGATTTTCAAGTCCAGCAACAAGCTCTGGTTCTCGACGTATTCGATATCATATTTTACTATTGTATCGAAATTAATGCCACTCCGCCCCTTGACCTGGGCCAGCCCCGTGATCCCTGGTAACACATCCAGGCGCTCGTAGTGCCAGGGACGGTACTCCTCAACCTCCCAAGGGACATTGGGGCGCGGACCGACCAGACTCATCTCCCCTTTGAGCACATTGAATATTTGAGGCAACTCATCCAAACTGGTCTTGCGCAGAAATCGCCCCACGCGCGTGACCTGAGACATGTGAATTGGCTTATAAATCCGTCCATTGCCGTTATTGCTGTGGGAAACGTCCCCCTCACCGAATCTCCTATCCAGGTCAACGAATGCCCGAATAAACATCAAGCGATGTGAAGGCTCCTCCCCTTGGATGCTCTGTCCTCCGATATCACCATGTACAAAGGCTCTCATAAACGCTCGATGGGCACGGTCATCGAGCTGGTGTTGCATCGTCCGAAACTTATACAAGCGGAATGGTTGGCCATCTTTGCCAATTCGCTCCTGAACGAAAATAGCTGGTCCTGACGAATCCAAACGAATTATCAGCGCACAGATCAGCATAGCCGGTACGGTCACCGGCAAAGTAACGACACAAATCAACACATCCATAATCCTCTTGATGATCTGATAAATCCGCCTGGATAACAACGCATATGGCTTATATGTTCTATTGATGATCACCCATTCCATAATGACTCCTATTCCGGCGAACCACCTTGTTCCTGAAAGTGCAAAATCTGCCCCATGAGTTCTACAAACTTTTTCTTTCCCATTCGATTGATCGCCGTAGCCACTAATCCGTCGAAAGTGACAGCATCGTCTGGAAAAGAAGCCAATCCAATTTGCAAATTAACGCCCAATTGTTCCTGCATCGCTCGCTGGAGTTGTTCGACAAACGCCTCTACATCATCCCCCTTCACCTCTGGCAATAGAACCAGGAAATGATCGTTATGTCGAGTAATGAGGTTATAATCCTCCAATTCATCGCACAACGTGCTGGCGATAGTCGAGAGTACATATTGCTTCATCATAGCCCGTTGTGCTTCCTGCACCATACGATCCAAAGCAACCTGAATGGACCCCTCCGACATCCCAACAGCCATCATTGTCACCGGTCGCTCATAGTGACGTGCCCGTTTCAACTCGCGGTACATCTCTATTTGTCCACTGCTAAACGATTCCGAAAACCGCCCGGACTGTCCAATCGTAATATGGGCCACGACTTGTTCGAATTCTTCCAACCCGCTACCCACCTGGCGGGCCAAGGCCACTGTGACCCCGATCACACCCATTTCGATGATCGTCAACGGCAAGGGGCTTGCCCATTCTTGCGATCCCAGTATCTTCAGGGCGAGGAACGAAACCAGCGAGACAAGTAGCACCCCCAAAAGAGGGGCTCGACGCCCCAAGGGAACAATGATAATCAGAATGGCCACGATAGGCACAAAAAGATACGCGATCCCGGTCAAATCTATGGACGGGCTTAACCGCTCAAAGTTATAGAAAAAAAAGAGCCAGGCAATCAAAGAGCTCAAAATGAAACGCATCCGCC
>CAZXVB010000053.1:0-11140 GCA_964643875.1 uncultured Anaerolineales bacterium
ATACCCATGTCACGGCGCTACGCTGCGCGGTTGAAAAAGCAGACCGGGTGGTAACTGGTCAATCCCCGCCCCGCGGGGCAGGGAGGAGGAAAAGGGGCCTCCCGCAGGGCGGGGGGGGGACGAAAAGGGGAGAGCGTCCCTCTCCGTTCGCCGAGGTCTCCAGACCGAGGTGGGCTTGGTAAGAGACCTTTGCCCAACGTTTAGACGCCCCTGACGTAGGGGCGACCCTTGCGGTCGCCCAGGGCAGGGGCAAGCCCTGTCCCTACCCTCCCCAGGCGATGGGGCATGGCAACTGTCTGGGAAACGCCCCCCTCAGCCCCCCCGCAAGGGGGGGCATTTTCGAGGCAGTGCCGCACAACCACCACTTACCTGCAGCTGTGCTGGCATATTTGAAGAATGGAGGATATGATGACAAGCAAACGTACTGTTAGACTACTCGTGCTGCTCACCGCCGTGGCGTTACTGACCCCGTCAGGCCCTACGGCGTCGCCGCGTGGCGCGGCCCTGGCAGCGGGGGCGTCAGCGCCTGCAACCACATTCGTGGTGACCACCACCGACGACGAGACCGGCGAGTGTACGGCGGACTATTGCTCGCTGCGCCAGGCGATCGAGGCCGCCAACGCGAATCCAGGGGCCGACACTATCACCTTCGACATCCCCACCAGCGACCCCGGCTACGACCCGAACACCGGTCAGTGGACGATCCACTTGAGCGTAGGACAGTTGCCGGCGCTCGCCGACCCCGGCACGATCATAGACGCGACACAAGGAGGGGATTGTTCATCGCCCGTCGTGATCGACGCCACTGGCGTTTCCTACGCTATGGAGATCACCGGGACCAACCACACCATCAGCGGACTGGTGTTGCGCAACGCAAACACCTACGGCCTCTACATCCACGGCTCCGGCGCACAGAGCAACACGCTGTCGTGCAGCTACGTCATCAGCAACACGGTTGACGGCGTGCACATTGCCGACCAGGCCGCCCACAACAGCATCGGCTCCACCGGCGCCGACCGGCCCAACGTGATCGCCCTCAACGGCGATGACGGGATCGAGATCACCGGCGCGGCCCACCATAACACAGTCGTGTGCAACTATATCGGCACGGACCTATCCGGCGCGACCGCCTACCCCAACTCCGGCTACGGCGTGCGCATCAGCGGCGGCGCGATGACCAACACCGTGGGCCTGGTGGGGCAGTGTGGCAACAACCTCATCAGCGGCAACACGCTGGGGGATGTGATGATCAGCGGCAGTACCACGCATGGCAACGTGGTGCAGAACAACCGCATCGGCACCGAATCCGGCGGCACGGCCGTCATCGCCGGGCTGAATCCCTCGCTACAGAACGACGGCGTGGTGATCGCAGGCGCTTCTTACAACACTATCGGCCCGGACAACCTGATCAGCGGTCACGGGCGCGATGGAGTGCGCATCCAGGACAACACCGCCCGGTACAACGTGGTCAAGGGCAACTATATCGGCACCGACGCCGACGGGGACGCCAGGGTGACCAACAAGCGGTTCGGCGTCTGGTTGCAGGGCGAAACGCATCACAACACCATCGGCGCCGAGGCGGCGGGCAACCTGATCAGCGGCAACGGGTACGACGGCGACTTTCCCATGGCCGGCGGCGTGGCCCTCGTCGGCAGCAGCAGTCACAATCTGTTCTACAACAACAGCATCGGCATGACGGCGCACGGCGCGGCACTGCCCAACGGCGGCCCAGGCGTGTGGGTGAGCGAGGGTTCCTCGTACAACGAGTTTGGCAACTGGACGTCCCCCACCCACGCCAACACCATCGCCTGGAACGAGGGAGACGGCGTCCTCATCAACGGCACCGGCACGCTCCACAACACCCTCTACCGCAACTCGATCCACGACAACACCGGCCTGGGGATCAACAACGAATCCGGCGGCAACCGGGAACTTGTGCCTCCCCAAATCCTCCGGTACCAGACGCTGAGCTTTGGCTCCGGCAGCCGCACCGTGAGCCTGCACGCCCGCACCTGCCTCACCTGCACCGTGATAGTCTACTACGACGACGGCGGCGAGGGGCGCGTTTACGAAAAGTTGGTGAGTTCACTCGATCCCAACGGCCAATTCGACTGGAACGGCAACATTCCCCTGTACTCGGCCGTTACGCTGGTCGCCACGGACGCCGACGGGAACTCGTCCGAGTTTTCCGCCTCGCCGGTCGAACTGCGTCTCTCCCTCGACGACGCGCTGCCTCACGTCGTGGTCAACAAGGTGCCGGGGGACGCCGACGCCCCGGCCGGAAATGTCACCGTTGACTTTGTCGCCACCATCGTCAGCCGCGACCCCACGCTGCGCAATGACTTCGATCTCGAACTGCGCCTCTCCGACACCACCCTGGGCAACCCGACCCGTGTCTTTACCCGTGCGCAGGCTTCGGATTACAACGGCACGCCGGTCACCTGGAGCAACCCGTCGGCGGGCGTGTTCCGGGTGCAGGGGATCGATCTAGCGCCGGACACCAACTCGGCCAGCCGGTGGACGCAGCGGGTGATCCTGCGCTTCGACGTTCCCAATGGAGCCTCACCCACTGCACTGCTCGCGCTCGGCTTCCTCACCGCCGAGGGACGCACTTTGAACCAGGAGGTGGACTATGCCGTCCTGCGGCTGCTCCAACGGGCGGACGAGATCATTATCACCAACCGCACACAACTATACGCCCAGTACGACGACACTCAGACGACCACCTTCCTTCAAGACCTGCACGCCTTCGCCCAGGGGCCGCCCTTCAACTGGACTCCGGCCTCGGTGATCTATTACGTGGACACTTTCGACTCGAGCCTGGCGACCTGGGACAACACGGCGGTCAGCTATGCCAGCGAAGCCGTCGCCAACACAGCCGCCAACAAGGTGGACAGCCTGATCGAAGACTGGGTGGAGGATTCGACGACCAGGTACCAGAAAATATGCTCCTTCATTGGAGGATGTCACTCGTATCCTGTTGACTATCCCTGGTACCTGCTGATCGCCGGCGACGACAACATCATCCCCTTCTACCGCAAGGACGATCCGGCGGACAGGGAAATAGCGCATCCATGCCCTTCCTCCGGCAGCGTACTGTGTGCCCTGCGCAACCACGACTATTTCTTCACCGAGAACTCTTATGGCGATCTCTCCTACGTGTTCGACACCTTTCCCTGGAACGAGGGCGGCGTGGAGTTGGCGGTGGGCCGGCTGGTGGGCACGCGGGCGGCCCATATGTCCACCCTGCTGCACAACGGCCAATACGGCCCGGATACGACCCGTCCGGCGCGGGCTATCGTCGGTTCCGCCTGTGGCAACGACGCACAGGGAGTCGTCAATCACCTCAAGAACTATGGCTACGACGTGCTGAACGACACCGAGTCCCCCTCCACCGTGGACAACGACAACTGGTCGGAATCCACATTGCTGACCCTGATGCAGGGCGACTATCAGATTTTCCACCACGGCAACCACGCCAACGAAGGGGGGTGGACCACACCGCCTTGCAGCAGTCTGCCCAGCATAGACACCAACGACGTCTGGTCATCTGCCATCGCCGCACGCATCGCGGCCAACCATCCCATCTTTACCTCCAACGGCTGCCGCGCCGGACTCGCGGCTGCGCGGGCGGATACGAACCCGCTCTCTATCACCACCAGCGAACCCACCATGGTCAACGCTCTGGTGCGCGAGGGAGCCTCGGCGGTGATGGCCTCCACCGGCATCTCTTTCTTCGACGCCGACTATGGAGACATCAGAGGCGGCGAGGATTTCATCAAGGATTTCTGGGGCCTGGCCGCTTCTCCGCCCCCCAAGCAGTTGAACATGGGCATGGCGCTGCGCTGGAACAAGCGCACCTGGGACGGCCACTGGTCGGTGGACGACGAGGAGGAAAAGACCGGCGCCGAGTTTACGCTCTACGGCATCCCCTGGGTCACGGCTCCCTACCGTGCGGGAACCACCTCTCAGCGCCTGCGATCCTCTGCCGGTGTTACTCTCTCTCCACCCCAACCCCTCGGCGGCCAGACCTATGTGGTCACAGCCACCTTCGACGCTTCCAACTACAGCGTGAATCAGGTGAACGGCTTCGATCTGGTGAATGTAGAAGGGATGGAGTTGGCCCGCGACACCGCTGTCCCCCTGGTGCCGCTGGCCGAGGTCGAACTGAACCTGCCCTCCGACGGAACGCTGGTGGACGTCGAGGCTGTGACCGCCGACCCGGTAAACCTGGGTACGCTGAACATCCCGCAAGAGATACCCGGCGTCCCCATCCCCGGCGGCGACTCCGGTGGCCTGACGGAAGCGCCCGACATCGGCGTCTACCCGCCGCAGGGAGCGGTCTCGCGCACGGTGTCGCTGGCGGGCTACAACCTGGCCCGCGTCTACGGCAGCCCGCTTTCCTACGACACCACCACCGATCAGGCCACCCTCTACCAGAGCCTGGCCCTGCGCATCACCTACCACCTCTCGTCCACGGTGGGCCTGCTGAATCTGACCGCCGCCCCCGACGACCTGGCCCCTGAGGAGCCTTTCTCGGTGACAGCCACGTTGGCCAACCCCGGCGCCGACCCCGCCACGTTGACCGGTACGCTCACGTTGAAGGACAACCTGGGCCGGGCGATAGACGTGCTGGAGATCGGCCCGTTCGACGTAGCACCCGGCGGTGAGCAGTACCCGTTGGAATTGGGCTGGACCGCCCCGTTCACCGAGGGAGCCTACAGTCTGCTCCTGGAATTGTATCACGCCGGGGCACAGCAGGTGTTCGGCCATCAGACGCTCGCCGTCTCCGGTGGACGCATCACAGCCCTGACTGCACCCACGGGCGCTCTCTCCGGCCAGGAAGCGACTTTCGAGGTAACTTTTGCCAACCGGCGCGGCGATCCGTTCGAGGGGCAGGTCGCGCTCTCGATCTATGACGGCGAGGGCGCGTTCGTGACGACGCTGGACGCGCCGCTTTCGACGGGCGCCGAGAGCGAGGAGACGGTGCGACTGACCTGGGATACCGAAGGTGAGCCGGCCGGGTCATACACGGCGCTGGCCGAGGTGACGGATGCGGCCGAGAGCGTCACCTACGGCCCGGCCCAGGAGAGCTTTGACCTGCGACATGCGGTCTATCTGCCGCTCATCCTCAAATAACACCAATCACCCTTCCGCAGGCTGACCAGCCTGCGGAAGGGCGCTGTTCGATCCTACCACTCGTCGTCTCCCCGGCCCACTTGTCCCCGAATCCCCCTCTTCGGTCCCCCGCTGTGCTATAGTTTAGAAAAGGGTGTGACCGAAATGCCCCCATCGTGGGAGAAAGTGAGGAGACATGTCGAGCCTGAGAGCACTTTTCGCCATCCTGACCACCATCTTGACCTGCATCGCCCTGAGCGGCTGCACCAGCGCCAGCAATCCGACGATGACCACGCCGTCCACGCCGCCTCCCGCCACCCCCATCCCCACCGAGGCCGCCGCCTCCATCACCGTGCTGCGCGATCTCGAATATACCCATTACACCATCAACGGGGAGGAACATACCCTGCGCCTCGACCTGTACCGACCGGGGACAGGCGACGACCGCCCGCTCCCCCTGCTGATTTACATCCACGGCGGCGGCTGGATGGAGGGCAGCAAACAAGACTGCCCGGCGGAACCCTTTGTCCAGCACGGCTATGCCGTCGCCTGCGTGGACTATCGCCTGGCCCGCGCCACTCCCGCAGGCTGCCCGGAGGAACTCATCTTCCCGGCCCAGATCCGCGACCTGCGGGCCGCCGTGCGCTGGCTGCGCCAGCACGCCGCCGAGTATGACCTCGATCCCGACCGCTTTGGCGCCTTTGGCGACTCTTCCGGCGGCCACCTGGCGGCCCTGCTGGGAGCCTCCCACGGCGTGCCCGATCCGGGGGATGCCGCCAACCAGGATGTCTCCGACGCGGTGCAGGCCGTCGCCGACTGGTTCGGCCCGGTGGACGTCACCCAGGGGCCGGTTGCTTTCGAGGATGACCCCTGTGTCACCGATTGGGACACCCTCGTCCAAACCTACGGCGGTGAGGAGACGCCCTACTTTTACTGGACGGCGGCCTGGGGCACCTTCCTCGGCGGCTCCCTGACCGATCCGGCGGTGCTCAAGCGGGCTACCTGGGCCTCCCCGCTGACTTATATTGACGCCGACGACCCTCCCTTCCTCGTCATCCACGGCGAGGCCGACGATATGGTGCCCCTCGAACAGAGCGAGCGGCTGGCGGCGGCTTTGCAGGAAGCCACCGTGGATGTCACCTTCATCCGCCTGCCAGGGGTCGGGCACGGCTTTGGTTCCCCCGATGGGGAACTGCTGGACGAATTCCTTGAACCGACGCTGGCCTTCTTCGACCGTCATCTTCTCTCCAGGAGCGGCAGGCCATCGTCCGGCAAGGGCGGCCCACTGACCCACGACGAAACCTGGAGCGGCGAGATACTCGTCACCGAGACCGTCATCGTGCCGGAGAACGTCACGTTGACCATCGAACCCGGTACGGTCGTAGAGTTCAAGCATTACAGGGGCTACAAAGAGGGTAAGGCCGGTTTGCTCGTGCACGGGGGAACTGTCAAGGCCGTCGGTACCCCGGAAGGACAAATCTGGTTCACCTCCGACGCCCCCGACCCCATCAACGGCGACTGGGCCGGCATCACCCTGGTCGAAACGGACGACAGCCGCTTCGACTACACCATCGTCGAGTACGCCGAGATCGGGATCGAGCAATTCGCCTCCCAGGCGGACGTCTCCCACTCGATCATCCGCTGGAACAACTCGGAGGGGCTGTACGCCGAACTCTCCAGCGCCACTTTCGAGGGCAACACCATCTATGGCAACGCCTACCACGCCATCGCCCTGGAGAACTATAACGAGGACATGCGCATCATCGGCAATCTCATCCTCGGCCCCGGCCACCAGACGATCCACCTGGAAGCGTCCCAGGCGCTCATCGAGGGGAACTATTTCAAGGATTTCGACGTATCCTGGGCCGCGCCGGAAAAGGTCATCAGCCTGATGTTCGACTCGCAGGCCACCGTCCGGGGAAACAAATTCGAAGTGCACGGCGGCGGTGAAGCCTTCGCCGTCGAGCCTGGCAGTATGCTGGTGGCCGAGGACAATGATTTCGGCGACGGGCACATCGCCCCCCCACAGTTCGATTACCAGGATGTGAAAAAGACCGAGTTGGGTTACCTGCCCGGCTCCCCCGCGGACCGCTATCTCTACGTATTCGATGCGGAGGACGAGACCAGGCGGATCGTCGCCCGGCACGGGAAAGGGCTGGGACTTGGCTGGGGCGTGGCTTACGCCGACGGCGCCATCTGGCGCTTTACCGCCGGTGATACCTTCGTCCGCATAGACCCGGCGACGGGCGAGGTGGACTATGCCCACGAGTATGCCAACCCCACCCACATCGCCGCCCGTGGGCTGACCTACGACGGCGAAACTTTTTGGGCCCAGGATCACATCCGTGGTCAGATCGTCCAGTTCCGGCTGGGCAGCGGAGGAGGCTACCCTGATGTCGGCTCCGGCAACCCTCTCGAGATCGTCGCCACGTTCGACTATCCTGAGGAGATAAAAGGGGGCAGCGCCGGCATCACCACCGATGGGGAGTATCTCTACGTTCCCTCCGAAACCCGACCGGATACGCTCCTCAAGCTGGACAAACAGGGGCAGGTAGTGGGCGAGGTCCACTTCGCAGGCCACTCCGGCCCGGCCGTCACCTGGGACGGCTCGCACTTTTGGACGGCCGGGGGAAACACGATTCAAAAATGGACGGCGGACGGCCGGTTCGTCGGGATGATCTATGCCCCGGCGGTGGAGACGTGGGACCTGGCCTGGGGCGATGGTTATCTGTGGACCATCAACCGGACGTGCGAAGAGTGGAACGACGCCAAAATCTTTCAGGTGGAGGTGCTGGACCTGTTGGCAGAGCCGGAAGTGGGAGAACCCGTCGCGCCGGTCGAGCCGGAAGAGCCGCCCCCGCCGGAGGAGATGGCGGACGTGTCCGGCCCGCAGAGCTTTGCCGTGACGCTCGACGCCGCCCAGACCGGCGAACCGATCTCCAAATACCTCTACGGCGCGTTCATCGAGCACCAGGGCCGTTGCATCTATGGCGGCATCTGGGCCGAGATGCTGGAGGACCGCAAGTTCTACTACCCGGTGGATTATTACTTTCCCTGGGGGGAGGAAAAGGGCAAATCCCCCTGGCGGGCCAACACCTTCGACACGGTGGTGGTGATGGACACCGTCAACCCCTACGTCGGCGATCATGTCCCCCGTGTGGACCTGGAGGGGGCCAAGCCGCGCGGCGTCGTGCAGGATGGGCTGGGGCTGGTGGCGGGGAAGGAGTACACGGGATACGCCATCCTGGCCGCCAGTGGCGTGGTCAGCGCGGAGGTGCGCCTGGTCTGGGGGCCGGGGCCGGGGCCGGATGGGCGGCAGACCGTCTCTCTCGGTCCTGTGCCCGAAACCTACACCCGCCTTCCCTTCCGCTTCACCGCCGGGGCCGACAGCGACGACGGCCGGCTGGAAATCGTCGGACGCGGCACGGGCCGCCTGTATATCGGCCCCGCCTCGCTAATGCCCGCCGACAACATCGAAGGGATGCGGGCCGACACCATCGCCTTGCTCCGGGAAATCGGCTTTACAGTCTACCGCTGGCCGGGCGGCATTTTCGTCAACGACTATGACTGGCGGCAGGCCGTCGGCGAGCGGGACAAGCGCCCGCCCCGCCTCAACCACGCCTACTGGTCCGAGATGGTCGAGTCGAACGACTTTGGCCTGGACGAGTTCATGGCCCTCTGCCGGCTGGTGGACGCCGAGCCGTATGTCGTCGTCAGCGCCACCGGCCCGGACGACGCTCGGATGGCCGCCGAGGAGGTCGCGTATCTCAACGGGCCGGCCGGGGAAGGGCCGGGCACACTGCGGGCCGCCAACGGCCATCCAGAGCCGTACCACGTCCGGTTCTGGGGCGTGGGCAACGAGATGTGGGGCTTTATGCCGCCGGACGCCTACATCGAACGGCACAACGAGATCGCCGAGGCCATGCGAGCGGTGGACCCGGACATCCAGCTCATTCTTATTGCCGTCGGCGGCGTCGAGTTCGAGGGGTTGCCGGGAGAGGAGAACTGGGCCCAGAGCATGCTCGCCCACAGCGCCGACTACATGGACCTGATCAGCGAGCACATCTATGGCGGCTCCAGCCCCAACCTGGTCGAGCACGCTCAGAGCATCGCCTGGGGCATACGCGAATTCATTGACGCCCATCGCCGCTACCGCCGGCAACTGGACGCGCTGCAGGACAAGGACATCCGCCTGGCGCTGGACGAGTGGAACTATTTCTGGGGCGACCGGTACGAGATCTATGGCGAGGCCGCGCCGCGCTACTACTTTCGGGACGCGCTGGGCGTGGCCGTCGGTCTGCACGAGATGTTCCGCAATAGCGACCTTGTCTTCATGGCCAACACCCACCCGGTCAACGTCCACGGACAGGTCAAGACGACCAGGACCGAGGCCGCCACAGAGGCCACCGGGCTGGTGTGGGCGCTCTACCGACACCACTTTGGTACACTGCCGCTCACCGTAGCAGGGGACGTGACCCCGCTCGACGTGGCCGCCGCCTGGACGGAGGACCGCCAAACCCTGACCATCGCCGTCGTCAACCCCACCGCGTACACGCACACGCTGACGCTGAGGCTGCAAAACGCCCGGCTGAGCGGCGCGGGGCGGGTGTGGATAATTGCACATTCAGACCCGTTAGCATATAATGAACCCGGACGACAGCGCCGGATAGTCATCGAAGAACGACAGCTCCCCAACATCTCCGACGCACTGACCATTCCACCGTTGAGCATCGCCCTCTACGAACTGCCGGCAAATTGATGACTTCACTACCCGACATTGATCGGTAACCCTCCCGCAGGTTTGGAACCTGCGGGAGGGTCAAAATGTCGGGTAGTGGGATTGATGGCAACCTATCGAACACAACTGCGCACGACGCACAATGTCGCACCAGCCTCTTGGAATGTGCTCGTCACCTGGGAGATGATGGGCACATACACAGCGCAAGCGTGGACAAACATTTCGGGAGGAAAAGGTGAATCACAAACATGTCTTTACGTTCGTACATTGGATATCGATCGTTCTGGTCGGCTCGCTCCTGGCCTGTGGTACCAACCAGCCCACCGCAACCGGCAACACTTTGCCTCCTCCCTCTCTCGCCCGACCAACAGGGTCCCCAGAGTCCGCTCGACAAGCGCAAGGCAGCACCTACTACATCCGCCCCGACGGAGGCTCCCCCACCCAGTGCACCGGCCTGACGAACGCGCCCTACCCCGGCAGCGGGACGGCCCAGCCCTGTGCCTGGGACCACCCCTTCCGCGCCTTGCCGCCCGATGGCTCTCCCCGCATCTCCGGCGGCGATACGCTCATCATCGGCGCGGGCAGCTACCGCATGGGGTACGGCGCGCCCGGCGACGACGACTGCGACGCCGACTATCCCTGGGATTGCCACATCCCGCCCATCCCCTCCGGCTCCGACCCCGCCCACCCCACCCGTATCCTGGGAGAGGGTTGGGACACCGGCTGCACCGACCCACCCGAACTGTGGGGCGCGGAGCGGCCCTGGTTCATCCTCAACCTGACCGATGCCAACAACATCGAGATCGCCTGCCTGGAGATCACCGACCACTCTTCCTGCGTCGAAGACCACACCGGCGGCCTGGCCTGCGAGCGCGATACCTACCCCTACGGCGACTGGGCCGCCGATGGCCTCTATGCCGAGGACTCGGCCCACGTCTACCTGCACGACCTGAACATCCACGGCCTGGCTTCTGCCGGCGTCCGCGCCGGCCGGCTCAGCGATTGGACCGTGGAGAACGTGCGCATCGTGGGCAACGGCTGGGTCGGTTGGGACGGGGACATAGATGGCGATGACTCCAACTCCGGCACGCTCATCTTCCGCCACTGGACGGTGGAGTGGAACGGCTGCGGCGAGACCTACCCCGGCGGCGAACCGACCGGCTGCTGGGATGAGAACGTCGGCGGCTACGGTGACGGCGTCGGCACCGGCGCCACCGGCGGGCACTGGATCATCGAGGATTCGACCTTTCGACACAACACCTCCGACGGCCTCGACCTGCTCTA
>CAZXVB010000054.1:0-11100 GCA_964643875.1 uncultured Anaerolineales bacterium
AATTCAGCGTGCCCCTGAAAGTCCGCCAGGACGATGCCACGCATCTTCTCGGCTTCTTCCACCGGGACAGCCTGGGTGGAAAAGATAACGACCTCACCATAGTCCACAGCTTCTGGCTCGACCGGCACTTCTACCGTGACCTCAACCGGTACCTCAACCTCTTCCTGCTCGGTCACGACGCGGGTGACCTCCACCTCGACGACCTCTGGCGTGGGTGTGGGTGCCGCGCAAGCCGCCAGCAGGCCAACCACAACGGCACCGATCATCAACAAACTTGTGTACCTTTTCATCTCGAAACTCCTCCTCAAAACTAGTAACGGATTTTTGACAGAAGCAAGGGAAATGTAACTCAATCTAGTCTGTATGCATCACCTCCTTAACCTATACTCACTGAGCCGCCGTGCCACACAATGCCCGCAGGATCAACCCTGGTCCTGATGGCACGTGCGCACGACCAGCAAGCCGTCTACCCGCCGCTCCCTGACCATACGCTCGTAGACTTTCAACTCCTCGGCTCCTGGCGCGCGAGTAGAGACCAGCAGATCTAGTTCCACCCAGCGGCTGCGTTGCCAATACCGGCCAGGAGTTCGCTGAAAAAAGGATCTGCAAAGCGTGGGCCATAGTAGAGATGATGAAACCGATGGTATCAGTGCGCCGCTTTTGGAGCCGGCGAGCCGTGACATTGGAGTGATACTCCGTCTCGGTGGCAATCCGTAGAATCAGTTGGCGGGTTAACTCAGCCACGTCGTCGTACTCCGTCAGGTCGCGGGAGACAGTGGTGACGGAGTAGCCAACCTTCTGGGTGACATCCTTTAGGGTAACCGGCACAAAGTTGCTCCTTAAAGCAAGGGTGACGAGGGCTTCCAAATCGTTTCGGGAGTATTGCTATTATAATCCAAAACGTTTCGGGTGTCAAGACCACCGAGCAGATTGCTATGGCGGGTTGCCTGCCATACCGGTTGTGGTAGAATTAGAGCGATAGGCCATCACAAAATGAGATGACAGGAGGTCAACGGTGAAAAATCTGATGGTAACCGGCGGGGCAGGCTTCATCGGCTCCAACTTTACGCGCCATATGCTGGAGACATATCCCGATTATCGGATCGTGGTGTACGACAAACTGACCTATGCCGGTAATCTGGATAACCTCAAAGATGTGGCGGCCCGGTTCGGGAACCGGTACGCCTTCGTCCAAGGGGACATTTGCGACGCGGAGACGGTGCGCGAGACAATCCGCCAATATGATGTGGACACAATCGTCAACTTCGCGGCTGAGACCCACGTAGACCGCTCAATTATGGACCCCGATGCATTCATCCGTACCGATGTGTACGGGACGTTCGTGTTGCTGGAGGCAACCCGCGAACTGGGCCTGGAGCGCATGCACCAGGTTTCGACCGACGAAGTCTATGGCCACGTGCCAACCGGCGCTTCGAAGGAAAGCGACCCAGTAGCCCCCCGCAGTCCATACGCTGCCAGCAAGACCAGCGGGGATTTGATGACTATCGCTTATCACGTCACCTACGAGCTGCCCGTCACGATCACCCGTGGAGCCAACAACATCGGGCCGTACCAGTATCCGGAGAAGGTGGTCCCTTTATTCGTGACGAACGCGCTAGATGATCTCCCTCTCCCTCTTTATGGAGATGGCCACCAGGTGCGCGATTATCACTACGTGCTCGACCACTGTCAGGCGATTGATTTAGTGCTGCACAAGGGAGAGCTGGGCCACATTTATAACGTGGGGACGGGTACCGAGATGCGCAACATAGATATGACCCGCCTGATCCTGAAGCTGCTGAACAAGCCAGAAAGCCTGATCCAACCGGTGCGCGACCGTCCAGGGCACGACCGGCGGTACGCTATGGACGTGAGTAAGATTCGGGCACTAGGGTGGGAACCGGCCCACACGTGTGAGGAGGCCATCGAGAAGACTGTCCGGTGGTACGTCGAAAATGAATGGTGGTGGCGGCCCATCAAGAACGGCGAACATTACCAGGCTTATTACCGCCGTCAGTACGAGGGACGAGAGATCACATAGGTACAGGGCTTGCCCCTGTCCGGCCAGGAGAAATAAGAAATGTCAATTCGGATCGCTGTCGCCCAGATGGATGTGCCGGTCGGACAACCAGACATCACCCTGGCGCGGGCGCGGGATTTTGCCGTCCAGGCTCGAGACGCCGGTGCCGACCTGCTCTTACTGCCAGAGTTGTGGTTGCACGGCTACGATCTGGAGCGGGCCGTCGAGTGGGCTACGCCGTTAGGTGCAGGTGGATTTGCCCACATGGCTGCTATGGCTCAAGAGTTTGGTCTCTACGTGGCCGGTTCGACGATGGAACGTCGTACCGATATCGCCGGGGATACCGGACCGGCCATCTCCAACACGGCAGCACTCTACTCCCCAGATGGAGCATTGTTAGGGGCCTACCGCAAGATCCATCTTTTTCGCTTAATGAACGAACCTCGCTATCTAACGGCCGGGAAGCAAGCCGTCCTATGCCCCACGCCATGGGGGCCGGTTGGGCTGGCCATCTGTTACGACTTGCGCTTTCCTGAACTGTTCCGGGCGATGGCGTTAGCCGGGGCGGTACTCTTCCTGGTGCCGGCTCAGTGGCCGGTACGGCGACTCGATGCCTGGTTGCTCCTGGCCCGTGCCAGAGCAATCGAGAACGAGTTGTTCCTGGCGGCCTGCAATCGGGTGGGTAACGACGACCAAGTCGTTTTCCCCGGCCGCTCGTGCATCGTTGACCCGTGGGGCAACCTGCTGGCGGAAGGAGACGATCAAGAGCGGTTGGTGGTCGCCGAAGTGAACTGGCGGGAGATGCACAAGGCCCGGCGCTATCTCACTGTTTACGAAGATCGCCAGCCGGACGCTTACCAGGTGCGTTGATGGACGAGCACGCGGCGACATTCATCCTCAAATCGGTGGCACGTGCCTGCAAGGAGTTCGACCTGCTGGCAGCCGGGGATCGTATCGCTGTCGCCGTCTCCGGTGGCAAGGATAGCCGAACGTTGTTGGATATGCTGATACGCTACCGTCGGCGAGTCCCCTTTTCGTACGAATTGGTCGCCATACACATCGTGGGTACGTCGGCCGGCCTTCCTGATATGCGCCCCGTGCTGGAGCCGTGGTTCTGTTCGTTGGGCGTTGCCTATCACTTTGCGCCGCTAGAGCTTCCGCCGAACGAGCCATTGCCATTGGATTGCTTCCGTTGCTCGTGGAACCGGCGCAAGGCGCTCTTCACCGCAGCAGTCGCCCAGAGATGCAATAAGCTAGCTTTTGGTCACCACGCCGATGATGCTGCAGCGACGACTTTGCTCAACGTGATGTTCAACGGCCGGATGGAGACGATGGCCCCGTGTGTGGATTTCTTCTCTGGAACGGTGACCGTCATTCGCCCGTTAATCTACGTGCCGGAGAAGGAGATCGCGTATTACGCCCGGCAGGCCGGCTTCCCAGAGGGAGGGGCCTGTCCACAGGGGGCAGTATCCCGGCGTGCCCAAGTGAAGGACTGGCTGCGCGGATTCGGTCGTTCGCAGGCCCAGATTCGAGCCAATCTGTGGCGAACTGCGCGGCAGGAGATGGGGTTTTGATGGTGTTTTGACGTTTTGATCGAAAGAATGCTTGTGGTATACTTGGAGCAGATTGAAATTCGACAAATTGAAAAACGGAGGGTATGATGCAACATTTTTTGAGTCTGGCAGACCTGACACCGGATGAAATGCGTGGATTGCTTCAGTTGGCCGTGGATCTGAAAACAGAGTGGCAAGCGGGGGAAAACCGGCCCGTATTGCAAGGCAAAACGTTAGGTATGGTGTTCCAGAAACCTTCCTTGCGGACCCGTGTTTCTTTCGAGATGGGGATGATCCATCTGGGAGGACAGGCGCTCTACCTTTCCCCGTTCGAGATTCAACTGGGAAAACGCGAGAGCGTGGCCGACGTGGCACGGGTGTTATCCCGCTACGTGAACGGCATTATGGCACGGGTGTTTGCCCATGCCGACATCGTAGAACTGGCCCAGTATGCTGACGTGCCGGTCATCAACGGCCTTTCGGATTACAACCATCCCTGCCAGGGGCTGGCCGATTTTCTAACGATCGTCGAGAATCGAGGATGGGACTTGGCCAATCAGAAGCTGGTTTTCGTGGGGGATGGAAACAACGTGGCCGTTTCACTTCTGTTCGGGGCTACACTGATGGGGATGGATTTCGTGGTCGCCGGGCCACGAGGATACGAGATGCCTCCTGGCGCATGGGCTTTGGGGGAACGGTTAGCAGCCGTGACCGGCAGTAAAATCACCGCTACCTATGACCCCCACGCAGCGGTCGCCGGTGCCGACGTCATCTATACCGACGTGTGGGCTTCTATGGGGCAGGAGGCCGAGGCGGAAGAGCGTGCTCGCATTTTTATGCCTTACCAGGTAAACGAGGCACTGGTCGCCGAGGCAAAACCCGACGTCATCGTGATGCACTGCTTGCCGGCCCATCGGGGGCAGGAGATCACCGACGGCGTGTGTGATGGGCCGCATTCAGTGTTGTGGGACCAGGCGGAAAATCGTATGCATGCCCAGAAAGCAATCTTGGTCCGCCTGTTGGCCGAGGAGTAGAACGCCTGAGGCGTGTCGAATAGCAACTGATCATTCCTCCACCTCCCACAGGTTTGGGAGTTGAATTCCGGCTGAGCCAGGTTAGGGGGCGGTATGTTAAAAGATCCCAAAAGATTCGAAGAAGCAATGCGATTAGGCGCCAAAGCACTCCAGGCAAAACAATGGTCTAATGCCATTGTAGCCTACCGCCAGGCACTGGCCGAATCCCCTGATAACGTGGAGGCATTGACCGCGCTGGGGGACGCATATTTCGGTGCTCAGCAGTGGACGTCCGCGTTGGAGGCGTATGGATGGGCCATTCAACGGACGCCAGAAAACCCTGTTCTGCACGAACGAGTCGCCCAGATCGAAGAGCGGCGGAGCAGGCCCCGCGAAGCGGCCCAATCCTATGAGCTGGCAGCAGAGTACTACTCCAAACAGTCGCAGACGATACCCCAGGCCGTGGCGTGCTGGCAACGGGCTGTTCAATTGTGGCCGGATGCCCAGCGGGCACACGTCAAGTTGTTGGCGTATTATCGTGCACAGGGGAATGTATCCCAGGCTGTGAACGAGTGCCTGGCGCTGGTGCGCATCTACCGTGCTCAGGGGCAGCACGAATATGCCTGGCAAGTCGCCCAGTTGGCCTACAAGCTGGCTCCAAACGACCGGCGGGTGACAACGGTATTGGCAGAGCTACGCTCTCAAGGGGCTGACCGCTTGAGACCGCAAACGGGAGGAACTCCGCCAGTTGATCTTACCGTGCCCAGGGCTGACAACCGTGCCCCGCTGGACGTCAGTATGTTCAATTTCGATACAGAGGAAGAGGAATCCTCTAAAGAGCGCGGCAATCCAATCGAGATCACTCGCCAGAAAGCGTTGACGGACCTGGCGGAGAGTTTCTTCGAGGAAGAGTTGCCCACCGCCCCCCATGTGGAGCCGACGTTGAGCAAAGCCAAGGCCGATGCGCTATTGAGCAAGGCCATTGACTTCCAGACCCGAGGCGAGCTGGATGAAGCGATTGCGGCTTATGAACAAGTGATGAACGCCGGTGTAGAACAACCAGCCGTGCATTTCAACCTGGGATTGTTGTACAAAGAGAAATTACGTTTCGATGAAGCCATTGCACAATTCAAGCAAGCCGTGCTCCATCCAGAGTACACGCTGGGCAGCCACTTCGCTCTAGGAGAGTGTTATCGGGCACGGGGTCGTTTCGATGAAGCCTTGGAACATTTTCTGGAAGTGCTCAGAATTGTGGACCTGGCTATGGTGCAACGCGATCAAGCCGATGACTTGATCCAATTGTACGAAAGTCTGGCCGATAGCTTCATTGCCAAAGGGGAAAGCGACCAGGCAATGGAGTTTACCAATAAATTGGTCGAATTGCTCAGTGCCAAAGGATGGGAGGATAAGGTCGCTCAAGCCCGACAGCGTCTTGATGAGTTGGCCCAGGAAGGGCCGGCTCTGAGCCTGGCGGAGATGTTGACAATCCCTGGATCGGAACAGATCTTGGAATCCATCTCGTTGGCCCAGGAGTACACCAAACGACACATGTTCTACGGCGCTTTGGAGGAGTGTTACTATGCGCTGGATCGGGCGCCCTCCTTCCTGCCGATCCATCAGCAGATCGCCCAAATTTTGGTTTCGATGGGACTGGTGGACGAAGCAGTATCCAAATTGGTCAGTATCGCCGATACGTACCGGGTACGCGGCAACATCCGGCCGGCGATGGCCGTTTACCAACGGGCATCAAAATTGGCACCGGTAGACATCGGCGTGCGCACCAAGATGATCGATCTGTGCGTCAGCCATGGCGAAATTGACCAGGCTTTGGAACATTACCTCGTCTTGGCAGATAGTTACTATCACCTGGCACAGATGGACCGTGCCCGTGAGGTATACCAGGAGGCACTGCGATTGGCGCCACGCGGATCGCCGGATCAGCACTGGCAGGTTCGCATCCTCCATCGCATCGGCGACATAGATATGCAGCGTGTGGATTGGAAGCGGGCCATCGAGATATATGAGCAAATCCGGGACCTGGCCCCCGATGATGAGCGTGCTCGGTTAACCCTGGTAGAACTGTATCAGCGGTTCAATCGCACCCAGGAGGCCATTGCCGAGTTGGACAGTCTGCTGGATGTCTACAAGCAGGAAAACAAGACGGAGCGGATTTTCAAAGTATTGGAAGACTTTGTCCGGGAACAACCGGACAATATCCCCCTGCGAACTCGCCTGGCACAGGCATATCTCGATGCCGGAAATGTGGAACAGGCGATGATTCATCTGGACAAGCTAGGGGATTTGCAGATCGAGGCCGGACGGATTGAGGAAGCTAAGGCAACGATCCGAATCATCGTGGCCCTCAATCCACCCAATGTCGCTGCCTACAAACAACTGTTGGCACAATTGTAACCGTCCGTGTTTTTCCGTGTGAATACGTGTCCCATTTCCAACTTTTCTTGTTGTGCAACAACTCCACCGAACGGTTGCTGCATTCCGCGCCTGAGGTAACCGTCACTACCAAAGTGATGGTCACCTCGTGAAACTACTGTCGAGCCTACAGAAGGGTTCGGTTGTCCATAGCCTGAATCTCACTACCCGACATTTTGACCCTCCCGCAGGTTCAGAAGCGGTTTGGGGACATTTTGTGCCCTGATGTGGGGCTATACACGTGCAACTGACGTAATTTCAAACCTGCGGGAGGGTTACCGATCAATATGTCGGGTAGTGAAAGCCTGAATCAATGTGCCTGAAAGAGTCGAGATCATCAGGTGACGGTCACCTCAAGGTTGGCTGCCACCTGAAGCCTTGTATTGTAATCGCGGCGCATTTCGCCGTGGAGATGTGGATCGGATATCGTGGCTGAAATTCTCTGGTATGTTCAACGGATCGGCTGGATAGATGTCCTGGACATTTTTCTGGTCGCGTTTGTGTTGTTTTGGGGCCTGTACCTGGTTCGGGGCACGCGGGCCGTCCCGTTATTGCGCGGGATAGTGATTCTGGCGATCCTGGCGGTTCTGCTGAGCGGATTGGTTCAATTGCGGGCGTTTGGATGGCTGACCCGCCAGGCCCTACCGGCTATGCTCGTCGCGTTGCCGGTTGTGTTTCAGCAGGAATTGCGGCGCGCCCTGGAACGAGTGGGGCGGGCCGGAGCACTGTTCGGCTGGCCGACCGGTGACAGGCAGGTGCTGGAACATACGTTGCGGATGATTGCCGAAGCCTGCTCTAAGTTGGCAGAACGACGCTATGGCGCTTTGATTATCCTGGAACGTGAAACGGGTTTGCAGGAGATCGCCGATAGCGGGGTGTACCTGGATGCTTTTGCCACCTCCGAATTGTTGATCAGCATCTTCGATCCGCATACCGTACTCCACGATGGGGCGGTGATCATCCGACAGGGACGGGTATTGGCTGCAGCCTGCGTGTTGCCGTTGTCCACTGCCTTCCTGGCCGACCGACAATTGGGCTTGCGTCATCGGGCGGCGATTGGAGTGACGGAAGAAAGCGATGCAGTCGCCGTCGTCGTCTCGGAAGAACGCGGATCCATTTCCATTGCCCACAACGGTCGTATCATCCGCAACCTGGATGCCAGAAGATTGGAAGGCGTGTTGTACGCATTCTTCCAACCGGCATTGGAACGCACTTGGCCCCGTTGGCTGCTTTATTTGACTCACATTTTCAGGAGAGACAAACAGTCTTGAACGGAAAAGCGTTTCTTCGCTGGTGGATTACCAATATTCCTCTGATGTTTATGGCCCTGGTATTGGCGGTGATCGCCTGGATGGTGGCCGTCGAAGAGTCAGATCCAACCGTCGAAGATGTATTTCCCCAGACGATCCCCGTCACCTGTTCACCGTTGCCGGACAGTCTAGTATTGGTGGGCAGCGGCCAGGATAATATCATAGCACAGGTTCGCGTAACCCTCCGCGCTCCTCAATCTGTGTGGGATATCCTCACTGCCGATGATTTCGTGGCCCAGGTGGATGTAACGGGCCTAAACGCCGGTCACCACGAGTTGCCCGTGCAGGTAACTGTGAAGAAACAACCCGCTCGAATTGTACGCATTGATCCAACACGGATAACTCTGGAATTGCAGTCGGAGGTCGAGCGAGCCGTACCGGTACAGGTGACAATCCAAGGGAAACCAACATTGGGATACTTGACTCGTACGCCGATCGTCACCCCCAGGGAAGTAGTAGTCCACGGACCGCGTTCCTACGTCGAACAGGTCACCAGTGCTGTTGTACAAGTCTCGGTTCAAGACGCCAGTACCGACGTCGAGGGGACGTACCGGTTGCGGTTGGTGGATGCAGATAAACAAGTGGTCCCTTATGTGCGCACCACCACCGATGAGGTGGAAGTACAGGTGCCAATCGAGCTTTCCGTCTACTACCGTCCACTGGTAATCAAAGTTGTGTTGGAAGGGCAGTTTGCGTCCGGTTACCGGATCACCGACATCTCTGTAGACCCACCCAGTGTGACCGTATTCGGCGCACCGAATGTAATTGCTGCGTTGCCGGGTTACATTGAGACAGCCCCTATCAATTTAGACGGTGTCCAGGACGATGTGATCGCTAGACCGGCTCTCATTGTTCCCCCTGACGTCTCACTGGTGCTGGATGAACAGCCGGTGGTACGGGTATCCATTGATCCAATCTTGAGCAGTTTGACGCGCGTGATCACACCGGAGATCCAGGGATTGGGGCCAGGTCTCACTGCAACGGTATCGCCCACAACGGTAGAGATGATCGTCAGTGGGCCGATGCCTCTGCTCGATTCACTACAACCGGAAGCAACCCGTGTGGTATTGAATTTGCGTGACCTCTCCGCGGGAGTGTATCAACTCGAACCGCAGGCCATCGTGCCGGTCGGGGTGACGGCCCAGGGAGTGAACCCGGCCACCGTACAAGTGGAGATCACGGCGGTGCCGACTTCGACGACAACGTTGAGAGAAAAAAGGGAGGAGGGCGAATGAATCAGCCGATCGTTGCCCTGGTGGGACGCCCCAACGTAGGCAAATCCACGCTCTTCAACCGCATCGTAGGCCGGCGCTTGGCAGTCGTACACGACCGGCCTGGCACGACACGGGACCGATTGCACGCCACCGCCGAGTGGGGAGGATTGACCTTTACCATTGTGGATACCGGAGGTATCGAGATCCTACCGAAGACAGTGCTGGAGGGACGACGTCCCGGCCCGGACCGCCTGCTGGCACAGGACTCTGCCCCCTTCATTCCCCTGATGCGGGTCCAGGCTGAGCAAGCCATCCAGGACGCGGACGCGATCATCTTCCTCACCGATGCCTCCACGGGTGTAACAGCCGGCGATGAGGAAGTGGCGGAGATGTTACGTCGAGCACATTGTCCGGTCTTCCTGGCAGCCAACAAGGCGGACAATTTGTCCCTGGAAGAGCACGCCCTGGAATTCTATTCGCTGGCTATGGGCACAGTTTACCCAATCTCCGCTTTGCATGGCCGCGGGGTAGCCGATCTGTTGGATGATGTGATCGAGGCGTTGACTGTTCCGACAGACCACGCGGACGTCTCTGACCAGGCAGGCGGCAGGGTTGAGGAGGAAGAAGAGGGGGAGGAACGCGTCCGGCTGGCCATCGTGGGACGCCCCAACGTGGGGAAATCGTCGCTATTGAATCGGCTGCTGGGAGAGGAGCGGGTGATCGTCAGCCCGGTAGCCGGCACCACGCGCGACGCCATTGACACATATCTGGAATGGCGTCCTGCTCCCCAGGAACCGACTGTGCCGTTGATGTTGATTGATACGGCCGGCATTCGTCGCCCCGGTAAAATTGGGCGGGGCGTGGAGTATTACAGTACGTTGCGGGCGATCCGTGCCGTTCAGCGGGCGGATGTGTCCTTATTGGTCATAGATGGTGTTGAAGGTGTGACGGCCCAGGACGCCCATGTCGCCAGTATCATCCTGGAAGAATGGGCCAGCACGGTGATATTGATCAATAAATGGGATGCCATCGAAAAGGATACCCACACGATGGTCGAATACTCCCGATGGGTACGTCATACCCTTCGGTTTCTGGACTACGTCCCGGTGCTGTTCATTTCGGCCCTTACCGGGCAGCGAGTGCATCAGGTGATTCCGACCGCCCTGGCTGTGCATGCCGCCCGTTTCCAACGGGTACCAACCAGTGAGTTGAACCGCTTGGTGCGGGACGCCCAGGCCCGCCATGCCCCGCCGAGCAAACGAGGTAAGCGCTTGAAAATCTATTACGCCAGCCAGCCGGGGGTGGATCCGCCGACATTCGTGTTCCACGTCAACGACCCGGACCTGGTGCACTTCAGCTATGAACGCTACCTGGAGAATCGCATCCGGGAGGCGTATGAGTTCCCTGGTACGCCCCTGCGGTTGCTCTTTCGTCCCCGCCGACGGGATAACTCCTGAGAAACGGTTGGGTGGCGGCGGATGAATCGCGCCGCCTCCTGAGAAACGGCCGGGCACCCCGATTCGGCGGCCACGCCGGTCACAGACCGGCTTGGAGCAGTGG